>CAYTFW010000007.1:998-9733 GCA_964437145.1 uncultured Rhizobiaceae bacterium | reverse complement strand
GACAGGGGCCGCCGTCAGCTGAGCATATCGCCGCTATTCGATCATAGCGCTTCGAAGACCACGCCCTATCACGATCACGCCTGGCGGCCAGCGAACTGCCGATAATGGATCAAGAGAGCGTCGTGAGCGGCGCCACTGACCAGTGGCCAACCTTCGCTTACGGCGACAGCCAACCGGCATAGATGGCGGCTTGGTAGAAGAAGTAGAGCGCTGCGGCGAGCAGGAGCGCACCACCGGCGCGCTCGACCCAAAGTGTGAATTGGTACGTATGCCGCAGTTGGCCTAAAGTTCCGGCAGCGGTACCGGCGATCACGATGGGAATACCGCGGGCGAGCCCGAAGGTACCCATGAGAACCGCGCCCATCATTGGATCTGCCGTCGTCGCCGCGGCCGCGACGACCGGAAGCAACAACGGAGTGCACGCCGGGCACGTCGACAAGCCGAAGGGAAGCCCAAGAAGATAGCTTCCGAGAAAGCTTCCGGTCGGTTTGACCGAAGGCGCAATGACCGGAACGACAATGTGGATGATACGCAACAGCGCGAGGCCGGTGATCGCAAGGACAACTGCCAGCACAGCATAGGCGAGAGCCAGATAGCTCGCCAGCGCGCGTAGCACCGCAAATCCGGCAAGACCAAACAGTGCGCCCAGCACCGCGTCGACGGTCGCGATGCCGAGTGCGAAGCCCACCGACAGCCACGCCCCTACAATGCGAGCGCCACCAGATGTGGTTACGCTTTGGCCAGCTGCGAGGCCGGCGGCCACGGATATGAGCGGGAATGAGCTCGGCGCGATCCCGACGACGAGTCCCGCCAGTGCGACCAACGCGACGGCAAAGGGTGTGAGCTCCGTGATCTCCTGCAGCAGCGGCTCGAGTTCGATCATGCTGTGATCCGTCCATCCTTGAGATGCACCATCCGGTCAGCCATCGCCGCCAGTACCTCAGAGTGGGTGACGACGAGGACGGTCCGCTCCCGCGAAATCTCCTTCAGCAACTCGTAGATCAGCGTGCCGGTCTTGGAGTCGAGGTTGCCGGTCGGCTCGTCGGCGAGAACCAGCCGCGGGTCGTTGGCGATGGCGCGAGCAATCGCCACGCGCTGCATCTCGCCGCCGCTCAGTTCGCGGGGACGGTGCTTGAGCCGGTGGCCAAGTTGAAACCTCTCCAGCAGGGCCTTTGCCCGCTTGGTTCTCTCTGACTTTGCAACATCGTTGAATTCCATCGGCAGTGCGACGTTCTCGAGGGCCGTAAGGTTCGGGATGAGGTTGAAGGTCTGGAAGACGAACCCTACCGTCCGCCGACGAAAGCGGGTCAGCTCGCCCTGCGACAGGCCGTTCACCACGTGACCCGTGACGACGACCTCGCCGCGCGTGGGCCGGTCCATGGCCCCGATCAGATGCAGAAGCGTCGACTTGCCGCTTCCACTCGGGCCGACGATGGCGACCATGCCCTTCTCCACAAATTCGAGATCGACGTCGGCGATGGCGTTGATCGTTTCGCCGCCCTTGCGATAGGACTTCGAGACGCCGCGAAGCTCGATCAGTGGCGTTACCCTATTCATGCTTCATGGCCTCCAGCGGGGAGAGCTTTATGGCTTGCCAGACGCCGTAAGCACTGCCGACCACGGCGGCGAGCACAGCGACCGCGAGGACGAGAAGGAGCGCCGAAGCCGTAACCCGGTTGCTGACCGCGAGGCTCTCGAACAGCGGCTTGTAGTGGCTCGGCAGGAAGGGGCCGATGCCAAGCGAGAAGAGACGCCCCGTGACCATCGCGCCCACCGCCCGGAAGAGCAGCAGGCCGAGCGCACCTCCAAGCAGGCTCAGCGCCACGGCCTCGGTGAGGAACTGAACGGTGACGCCGCCATTGCCTGCACCGATCGCCTTCAGCGTGCCGATCTCGCGTGCCCGTTCCCGCACCGTCATCAGGAGAACGAAGAAGACGACGACCACCATCAGCGCGATCGCCAGAAGACCCCCGGCGCCGGAAAGCTGCATGACCGTACGGCTCGTCGTGGCGGTGAAGACGGCGGCGCTCTCGGGGACAAGGATGTCCACCACGTCGCCGACGGATTCTCTCACGCGTCGCGCCACAAGCGGGACGTTTTCGACCGAGTCCACTTTGACGAAGAGCCAGGAGATCCCCTGATCCGTGCCGTAGATCGACCGGAAGGTGTCGATCGGCAGAAAGAGCTGCAGGTCACCAAAGACGTAGCCGCTGGCGTACATGCCGACGATCCGGAGCTCCCGCGTCGGTCGTTCCATGGCGAAGATCACGGGATGTGTGCGTGTCGGGTCCACGGTCAGTATTGCCGTGCCCATGTCCTCGGGCTTGATCCCTGCCCATTGGGCGTAACCCTGGCCGATGATCGCCACGTCCCGTCCGGCATCTTCAGGCGTGAAGTCGCGGCCGGCGATGATCCGTGGATTGCCCGCCTCGCCGTGCGACTCCAGGCGTTTCACGGCGGTCGGCGCCAGTCCCACATGCATGACGAAGTTGGGCGGCGTGATGGGCGCCATGGCCAGCAGGTACGACTCGACCTGCTCCACGTGCTCGATCCCGCGCACCTTCTCCAGGACATCCTGGGGCAGGATGCGATCCTGCCCCACCATGTTCACGTGCCCCATCGAGCCGCGCGCACGGATTTGCAGCACTGTATTCACGTTCTCGGCCAATACCGCTGTCTGCCGCTGCACCGCGTCCCCAATCGACTGCATGGCGAGGAGCAGGAAGAACGGCACGCCGATCAGAATCGCCACGAGAACCAGCCGCACCTTGTTCCGCAGCAGATTGCGAAGCCCCAAGACGATCATTCCCATCGAGGCTCTCCTTACGTGTCCTTCATGGCTTGCACGGGGCTGAGCCGGATGCCCTTGAAGACCGGATAGCAGCTGCCGATCGCGGCAAAGGCGAATCCGCCGAGCACGATCAACAGGGCCGTGTTCTGATCGAGGCGCAGTTCGAGGTCCAAGGCCGCGCGCAGGGCAAAGCCGAACAGGGCGGCGACGAGGACGGCCCCGACCGCAGCGAGAAGAGTTAAGGCGAGGACTTCAGCCAGGAACTGCTTCACGATCTCCCAGTTGGAAGCGCCGATCGCCTTGAGCGTGCCGATCTCCCGAATGCGCTCCTTGGTCGCGAGCACCATGACGAACGCCACAAGCACGCCGCCGATCGCGAACAGCAGAAGCGAGGCGTAGAGCGTAGCGGCGGCCATGCTGCCGAGAGTGGTCCTGGCCGTCGACACCTGCTCGGACGCGGTGACAGCGTCGACCCCCCGCAACTGCTTGAGATCTGCAGTGACGGCCTCGACGTTCGCGACCGAGTCGACCGTAACGCGGATCTTGGAGAGCTTGTCTCCGGGATTGTAGATCCGTCGGAACGTTTCCAGGGGAACGAAGACGTGGTTGTCCCCGAAATCGTTGCCGGTGGCGTAGATGCCGATGACATCGAGCGTGTGGCCATTCAAAGCGAGCGTACGTCCGCTGAGCCTGGTCTCGCTGCGCGCGTCGATGCCCAAACGCTCCTTCGCATACAGGCGACCGACAACAGCCACGTCCCGGTCAGCATCCGTCTCGCTCAAGGCTCGCCCCGCAATGATCCGGGCATTCTCGTAGTCGACTTCGCCGATCGCGCGCATCGGGGCCGTGGGGCGAAGGCCGATGATCATCGCGTAAGCATTCGGCCTGGTTGCATCGATCTCGGGGGCATGGATGTACTCCTCGATCCTGGTGATGTGGCCGGCGCTCGCGATACGTCGCACCTGTTCCAGCGTGGCGAGAGAGAACGTATCCGCGCCGATCGGCCTGTCGCCGCCGAAGCCCCCGGTACCGAACGCGCCAGCCTCGCGCAGCTCAACGACAGTCCGGACGCTCGCCTGCAAGTCCTCCAACTTCTGCCGCGTGAGGGAGGCACCCTGGACCATCACCGCGAAGAGCCCGATGATGATGGCGAGGAGGAGCACCACGACGCCGGTGCGCACCCGGGTCCTGAAGGGGTTTCGGAGTCCTCTGGTCACTGCGCTCATGCCTTCTCCGCCGCGACCGGTTTGCCGACGCTGAGGATTGCCTGGAAGAACAGAGACGGGCGGCCCCACAAGGAGTTGAAGAAGATCGCGGTCACGCTCACCGCCATCGCGACCATTGCCCAGACCGGATAGACGAGGCCGGTTGCCGCCAGCGGCACGCCGATGCCGTTGAACAGGAAGGCGAGTGAGACGTTCTGCACCATCTTGCGATAGCTGCGACGGCTGATGTCGCGGGCCACCACCACCCCGTCGAGGCGATTGCTCAGGATGATGATGTCGGCGGATTCGATGGCGATGTCGGTCCCGCCGCCCATGGCGATGCCCACATCGGCCTGCATCAAAGCCGGTGCGTCGTTGATGCCGTCGCCAACCATCGCCACCCGGCCGTCTTGTTGAAGTTGGCGGACAAGCTCCGCCTTCTGGCCTGGCAGAATGCCGGCGTGCACCTCGTCGATCCCGAGCTCGGCCGCAACACGGTGGGCACTGCGTTCGTTGTCGCCGGTGACCAGCACGGTGCGGACGCCTGCCTGCTTGAGCGCCGCCACTGCCTCAGCGGCCTCAGACCTGACGGTGTCACCCAAGGCAAGAAGTCCGAGCGGCCGCCCCCCGCCGGCGACGGCGATCACCGTCCGGCCAGCGCCTTCCAGCATCTCGATACGGTGGGTCAGCATCCCCAAGTCAACGCTGCTCTCCGCCAGGAAGCGTGCATTGCCGGCCAGAACCGTCTCGCCGCCGACCTCAGCCCGCACGCCTTTGCCCGGTACAGCCTCGAAGCGCTCCACCTCTGGCGGCGTGATGCCGCGCTCGAAGGCGGCGGTGACAATCGCATCAGCGAGCGGATGCTCGGAGGCTGCTTCCACCCCGGCGGCCAGGGCAATCAGCTCTTCCTCACCGGCGCCGGTCGCTTCGATCTCGATCAGCCGCGGCTTTCCCGCCGTCAGGGTCCCGGTCTTGTCGAGGGCAATCTGCGTCGCCAGGCGATAGCCCTGAAACGCCTCGCCGGTGCGCATGAGAATGCCGCGCTCGGCAGCCTCGCCGGCGCCGCGCACAATCGACAGTGGCGCCGAGATGCCGACGGCGCAGGGGTATCCCATGACGAGGACGCTCAAGCCCGCGAAGACCGCCCGCTGCAGGTCAGGCTCGCTGCCGAGGAGCCAGGGGACCATCACCCAGCCAAGCACGGCGAGCAGGGCAATGAAGAGCACCGTAGGCGTGTAAACAACGAGCACACGATCCACCAGGTGCAGGATGCCCGGCTTCAACGCGCGGGCGTCTTCGACCTCTCGGGCGATCCGTTGCAGGAAGCTCTCGTCACCGACAGCGGTGACCCGCACGAGCAGCGTGCCTGTGCCGTTGATCGACCCACCGATGACGGTGTCACCCCTTCTGCGCTCGACCGGAGTCGGCTCACCGGTGACAAGCGCCTGGTCGACCGAGGAATGGCCCTCCACGACCTCGCCATCGACGGGCAGGCGTTCACCCGGCCGGACGCGCACCAGATCGCCAAGCTTTACAGCGTCGATCGGGACTTCCTCTTCTCGGCTGTTCCGCAGAACGCGGGCAACATCCGGCTGCAGGTCGAGCAGCCGCTTGACAGCTTGCGAGCTGCGCGTTTTCACGATCAGCGACAGCCATTCGGAGAAGAGGTGATAGGTGGCGACCATGACCGCGACCGCGAAGAACGGTGCGGTCGGGTAGCCCGGCGGATCGAACACAAGGCCGATCAGGCCGCCGGCGAGGCCGGCGAAGGCGCCGGCCTCCAGCAGCACATGTTGATTGAGGATCCCGCGGCGCAAGGCCTGGACTGCCATGTGGAGAATGTGCTGGGCAACGCCAATGACGAGCGCAACCGCCAGCGCGCCGACAAGCCACGGCGTGACCGAGGTCAGGCTAAGCGCTTCGCGATACAGCAGCAGGGCGCCGGCAAACACGCCGAGCCCGGCGGCGCTCGCGGTCGCGATCCACAGCCCCTGCGCGCGCAGCACAAGGAACACGAAGGCGATGAGACCGAGCGTGGCCACCAGCGGAAGCAGGATCGTCCCGATGCCGGTCGGGGTTGCGATCAGCGCAACGCTGATCAGGCTGAAAGTCACCGCCACGAGGAAGCGCCGTCCCTCGCGCACGAGTTCGCGCTCCTCCTCCTCGAAGGGGCGGAGCTTGCGCGGATCGTGCAGCGTGTAGCCGATGTCGCGGAGTGTCTGCAGCAGCTCGGCGGGACCGACGCGGGCCGGGTCGTATTCGACCAGCGCCTGCTCGTGGGTCAGGCTTACCGCGACTTTGTCGACGCCGGGTTTGCGCCGAAGCGCCTTCTCAATGGTACTGGTGCACAGCGAGCAGTGGAGCCCGCCGATGCGCGCCCGAATGCGCGCTCGATCCGGGCGGCTCGCCGGCTCTTCGGTCCACAAGGGGAGGGCGCCAGTTTCGAGGGTTGTCGCGACGGTCATGCGGGCCTCCTGTGAGGCGGATGGTCGGAAGAAGGTCCAATTTGGGCCTCGATCCGACGATCCAGCTTGGAGCCTGCACCCCGTACCAACCTACGGAGTCAAGAGGTAGGAAATCGTCAGGCGGGGCCACACCGCGAAGGGGGCAGGCGAGGTCGGGTCAAGAGCCTCGGCACGCCCAGGGCGGCCGTCGCCGGCATGACAACAGGATCCGATGGAGCCGGATGACCCTGTCAAGACTGACTAACGACCGCATACCCAGCCTTGCGGATCGCTGCCGCGAGCTGGCCAGCGGTCACCGCCTTCGGATCGAATAGGACCCGGGCTTCCTGGGTCTTGAACAAGACGGTCGCCTTGCGAACGCCCGGCTCTGTCGAAACGAGGGCCTCGATGGTTCGTGCACAGCCATCGCAGTGCATGCCTTCGATCTTGAAGGTGGTCGTCTTCATGCTGCGGCCTTTCATTGTTCGCTGCAGGCGCGTTGCCTGCGTGTGCGGTCGGACTTCGGCCCGCGTAGCATTGGCGGCTGGACGACCTGCGAGGGCATCGAGGATCGTGCAGGCGCGTAGCGCACCGCCGCCGGGACAAGAAGCGATGAGCTCATCAAGCGCCGACCGTATCTGCTTGAGCTGCGCGATCTTGCGATTGACGTCCTGCCGCTTCGTTACTGCCTGGGCGCGGACATCGCCACAATCGGCGCTCGGGTCGGTGCGGAGCGACAGGAGTTCCATGATCTCGCGCAAGGAGAAACCAAGGTCCTGTGCATGCCGGATGAAGCGGATGCGCTCCACGATCTCGTCGTCATAAAAGCGATAACCACCACTGCGTGGTCGCGCGGGTTGGCGAATGAGCCCGCGGCGCTCGTAGAAGCGGATCGTTTCGACGCCGACGCCCGCCTGTTCGGCCGCTCGGCTGATGGTCATCGCTGAGGCCATGGCGTTGACCAAATTACAGTCCGTATCATGGTACGGAGTCAATCGCGCTGATCCGATGGGCGGCTCCGCGCCGTCGCATCGCCCCGTCAGCTGGACAGTCGGGTCTCGTGTGATCCGGCGGTCGCCATCTCTACGGTTGGACAGTTCCGGGAAGACGGCGAAAGTTCGAGCCCGCTCGACTCACTGAGAGATCCTCTGCGCTGGCAGGCGGCGCTCACGCGCCGCCCTCACCGAACTTCCACACCGGGATGCCCATCTTCTTCGCCTTGTCAGCGAGGTTCGCCGAGATGCCCGAGCCTGGAAAAACGATGACGCCGATCGGCAAGACACTGAGGATCTGGTCGTTGCGCTTGAAGGGTGCCGCCTTGGCGTGACGGGTCCAATCAGGCTTGAACGCGATCTGCGGGACCTTGCGATTGTCGGCCCAGCAAGCGGCGATGCGTTCCGCGCCCTTGGGGCTGCCACCGTGCAGCAGGACCATGTCCGGATGCTTGGTTTGAACCTTGTCGAGCGCGTCCCAGATTGTGTGATGGTCGTTGAAATCCAGGCCACCGGTGAAAGCGACCTTGGGGCCGGTGGGCAGGAGCACCTCGGTCTCGGCGCGGCGCTTGGCGGCAAGAAAGTCGCGGCTGTCGATCATTGCCGCGGTGAGCGTGCGATGGTTGACCATCGACCCGGAGCGTGGACGCCAGACTGAGCCGGTGTGGCGTTCGAACTGCTCGGCGGCCTGGTCGCGGAAGAGCTCCATGCTGTTGCGACGTTCGATGAGTGTCAGCCCTTCGGCTGTGAGCTGTTCGAGCTCGACCGAGCGGACTTCCGAGCCGTCCTGTTCCTTCTGGCTGCGCTTCTGGGCGTCCTCGTTGTCGTCGAGCTCGCGCTGGACCCGGTCGGTTGCGCGGTGGAAGAGGTTGACCGTGGACCAGAGCAGGTCGTCGAGGTCAGGTTCGAGGCGCGTGTCCCGGAGCGTTGAGACCAGCGCATCGAAGATGTCGGCGACTGCGCCACCGATGGCGTTGGCCTCGGGAAGCGGCCTTGGGTCGGGCTCCTCCTGGAAGGGACGGTGGCCAAAGAGCTGGAGTTCGGTGAGAACGCGGTCGGTGGGAGAGGATGTGTGCGTCGGCTCGAAGTCGGGATTATCGCGGTCGGTCGCCATGGTGATGTCCCTTGTCGGATCGGCCGCGCCCATCGCGGCCTTCGTGGCGATCACCAGGCGGCGGGCGGACCGGGCCTGCACCGCCGAGCGCAGCGACAGCGGCCGGAGCGGAGCGGAGGACGGCGGGCGGCGGCTATTTTGCTTCGCGATGCAAAGCGCCCTTCAGGGCGCGGCGGAAAATAGCCGCCG
>CAYTFW010000007.1:0-988 GCA_964437145.1 uncultured Rhizobiaceae bacterium | reverse complement strand
CGCCGTCCGATCGCCCTCTAGAAGGCCGTGGGCGCGGTCCCTTTCCGACAAGGCGGGATCCCATCGATCCGATGCGATCCTGGCCCCCGGAGAGCCAGACTCGGACTCATCCCCCCGTCCCGGCCGTTCTCATCGGTCCATGAAGCGGGCCACGTCCTGCGGTGCAAGTTGCACACGCAAGGCCGCTCGAAGCGCATCGATGCCGAGGTGGCGTAGGTCCTCGTTGAAATCGTCAAGCGTTGGCGACAGCGTCAGCGCCTCGATCCCGGCCGCCTCAGCCCGTTCCGTCAAGGTCGCCATCGCGGCGTCGCCGGCCGGATCGTTGTCTCGGGCGACATAGAGGCGCCGGAGGCTCAGGGGGAACAGGATCGTGGCGAGGTGATTGGCCGAGAGCGCGGCGATCATCGGCAAAGTCGGGACGATAACCCTCAGCGACAGCATGGTCTCGATGCCTTCGCCGGCCGCCATCACGTCGTTCGCCACACCGAACCGGACACCGTGACCTAGGAGATGCCCCATCGCCCGCCTCGGGGTTTCGATCGGCGCCTTGTGCTGACCCGATGGATCGAGCCAAGTGCGATGCGCGCCGGTGATCTTGCCGTCGAGATCGGTGACCGCGGCGATCAGTGCCGGCCAGGTTTCGGTCGGAGCGTCGGCGTCGGGCCGGTAGTAGCAGCGAGGGTGGAAGCGAAGTGCTGTGGCGTCGTGCAAAGCCGTGATGCCGCGCTTCCGTAGATACGTCTCTGCGATTGTGCCCACAATCGGCCGCGACATGGCGAACAGACGGCGGGCGGATTCGGGTGACCCCGTCGGGACCGGCGCGTTCCGCTGGACCCGCTCGGGCGCCGGTTTGGACCGTGGAAGGGCGAGGAAGGATCGGGCCTCGTCGAGCACGTCGGGCAGGCGATCGAGACCGCGGTTCATGGCGATGAGGTCGAGCAGATCGCCATGCTCGCCGGTGGCGGCGTCGGTCCATTTGCCGGCAGCG
>CAYTFW010000006.1:0-75012 GCA_964437145.1 uncultured Rhizobiaceae bacterium | reverse complement strand
TCATCCCGAGCGCAGCGAGGGATCCAGGGCCGGCCTAGATCCCTCGCTGCGCTCGGGATGACAGGTGGTCGCTAGACATGACAGAGACAGACTGAGTCACGGCGGAGGCCGGCGATGTTCACCAACTTCTTCCTCGAGCTCAAGAACGCCAAGGTGCCGGTCTCCATCAAGGAGTACCTGGCGCTGCTCGAGGCGATGGACGCCCATCTCGCCGACTACAGCGTCGACGATTTCTACTATCTCAGCCGCTCGATCATGGTGAAGGACGAGCGCAACATCGACAAATTCGACCGCGTCTTCGGCCATGTCTTCAAGGGCCTGGAGAAAGCCGCCGACGCCGCCACCGCCGAGATCCCGGAGGAGTGGCTGCGCAAGCTGGCCGAGAAGCTTCTGACCGAGGAGGAGAAGAAGCAGATCGAGGCGCTGGGCGGCTGGGAGAAGCTGATGGAGACGCTGAAGAAGCGTCTCGAGGAGCAGCAGAAGCGCCACCAGGGCGGCAGCAAGTGGATCGGCACCGCCGGCACCTCGCCGTTCGGCGCCTATGGCTTCAATCCCGAGGGCGTGCGCATCGGCCAGGACAAGCACCGCGAGGGCCGTGCGGTCAAGGTCTGGGACAAGCGCGAGTACAAGAACCTCGACGACACCGTCGAGCTCGGCACGCGCAACATCAAGATGGCGCTGCGCCGCCTGCGCAAGTTCACCCGCGAGGGCCTGGAGACCGAGCTCGATCTCGACGACACCATCCGCAGCACCGCGCGCAACGCCGGCTGGCTCGACATCAAGATGGTCCCGGAGCGCAAGAACAAGATCAAGGTGCTGGTCATGTTCGACATCGGCGGCTCGATGGACGCGCATATCCGGGTCTGCGAGGAGCTGTTCTCCGCCGCGCGCACCGAGTTCAAGCACCTGGAATTCTTCTACTTCCACAACTGCCTCTACGAGAAGCTGTGGAAGGACAACCGCCGGCGCCACACCGACACGACGCCGACCTCGCAGGTGCTGCACACCTACCCGTCGGACTACAAGGTGATCTTCGTCGGCGACGGCTCGATGAGCCCCTACGAGATCGTCTATCCCGGCGGCTCGGTCGAGCACTGGAACGAGGAAGCCGGCCAGGTCTGGATGCAGCGCGTCACCGATCTGTATTCGAGCTGCGTCTGGCTCAATCCGGTGCCCGAGCGGCACTGGCAGTACACGCCCTCGATCCAGCTGCTCAAGCAGCTGATGAGCGATCGGATGTATCCGTTGACCTTAGGCGGCATCGAGAGCGCGATGAAGGAGTTGCGGCGGTAGGCAACGGCGTCCTCTCCAGCAGGATCACCTAGACCGTCATAGCGATCTTCAGCTCAAGCCTCAGGCACGCTGACGATGGCCTCGACCTCGACCAGCATGTCCGGATCGGCGAGCTTGCGCACCTCGACCAGGGTGGCGGCGGGCTTGCCGACGAAGAACGGCGCGCGCATGTCCTGCGTCCGCATGTAGGCCTCGATGTCTGTCGTGAAGACCGTGTACTTCACCACGTCGTCGAACCCCGCGCCGGCCGCCGTCAGGGTTTCCTGGAGATTGGCGAAGCACTGCGCGACCTGCGCCCGCATGTCGCCGCGGCCGATCAGCTTGCCCTCGCGGTCGCGCGCCGTGATGCCCGCGGTGTGCAGTTGCGGCCCGCTGGCGACGATACCCAGCGAGAACAACGCAGTCTGCTCCCAGGGCCGGCCGACGGTCAGGCGCCGCCGTGGCATGTCAGGTGCTCACGCGCAGCGGCGCGGTCATGCCGCGCAAGCAGGCGATGACGCTGGGCGCCACGATCTTGCCGGTCCTGGGGTTCTCCTCGCTCGGCACGTTCTCGATCTTCATCGTCAGCCGCGCGGTGTCGCCTTCGACCTCGATGGTGTGGGTGTTGCGCTCGACGGTGGGGTCGGCCCAGATCTCCAAGGTCGTGCGATCCGGGCCGATGCCGGCCAGCCCCAGCGCGGCGGCGACGTTGACGTTGGCCGGGAAGCCCTTGGCGCCTTCGGTGGCGTTGCCCTGGAAGACGCGCTTGGGTTCGTTGAGCCCCTTCAGGGAAATGCCGCGCTCGACGAGATAAGGCGCGCCGTCAAGCCCGTTGGGCGGCTTGCGCGTGATCATGGTGACGCGCGTGATCGTGCCCTCGGCCAGCGCACGCACGGCGTCGAAGCCCAGCAGGCCGCCTGTTGGCACGATCACCTGGCCGCCGCTCGCCTTCGCTTTGTCGACCAGGTCGAGGCGGCGCAGCAGGGCGCCGGCGTTGACCGTCATCAGGATCTTGCCGGCGCCGATCACTGAATCGCCCAGCGCGGAGAACGCGGCCGAAGGCGCGCAATCGACGACGATGTCGGCGTGCTGGGCCAGCTCGCCGCTGTCGACGACCTTGGGCGGCGTCGTGAAGCCCGCGACGGCCTTCGCCGTCTTGTCGCGGTCGCGGCCGGCGACGGCGCTCAGGCGCAGGCCGGGGATTCCCTGGTCCAGGGCGCGCGCGACCTTGAGGCCGATGGTGCCGAGGCCTGCGATGGCGACGGAGCGGGTTGCGTGGGCGGCAGTGGACATGGTGGATGGGACGCGCGAGGTTTCAGGGAAGTTGAACCTAGAGCGTATCGCGCCTGGACGGAATCACTCTGTCATGCCGAGCGCAGCGAGGAATCCAGGGAAGCCGCCTGGATTCCTCGCTGCGCTCGGAATGACAGAAGAGGTGCTTAGGTGACAGGTGTGGCGGCCATCGATACAGTCGCCGCCAATCAAGGCGCGATACGAACGGGCGCCGACGTTGGGAGAATTGCCATGCGCAGGCGCGACCTGATCGCCTCGACCGCTTCATTGCTTCTCGCGCCGGCGATCGTGCGCGCGCAGGCCGCGTGGCCCAATCGGCAGGTGCGCTTCATCGTGCCGTTTCCGCCCGGCGGCGGCACCGACACGATCGGCCGCATCATCGCCGACCAGCTCGGCAAGACCTTCGGCCAGACCTTCGTGGTCGACAACAGGGGCGGCGCCGGCGGCACTGTCGGCACGGTCGAGCTCGCGCGCGCGGCGCCCGACGGCTACACGGTGGGCATGATCACCGTGGGCTCGCACGGCATCCATCCGACTCTGTACGCCAAGCTGGCCTACGATCCCTACAAGGACTTCACGCCGATCTCGATGTTCGCCTCGTTGCCCAACCTGCTGGCGCTGCATCCGTCGGTGCCGGCGAAGACCGTGGCCGAGCTGATCGATCTGCTGAAGAAGAACCCCGGTAAGTACACCTTCTGCTCGTCCGGCGCCGGCACCTCGCTGCATCTGAGCGGCGAGCTGTTCAAGCAGATGACCGGCGTCGACATGCTGCACGTGCCCTACAAGGGCGGCGGGCCGGCGCTGATCGATCTGGTCGCCGGTCAGGTGCACATGATCTTCGGTAACGCGCCCAGCACCTGGCCGCTGGTCAAGGACGGCAAGCTGCGCGGCATCGCCGTGACCTCGCCGGAGCGATCGAAGATCATGCCCGAGTTCCCGGCCATCGCCGAGACCGTGCCCGGCTTCGCCGCCACCTCGTGGTATGGCCTCGCCGGTCCGGCCGGCTTGCCGCAGCCGATCGTCGAGCGCCTCGAGGCGGCGCTGCGCGAGATCCTCGCCAAGCCCGAGGTGACCAAGCGCTACGCCGAGCTCGGCACCGACATCCCGCCGCTGGGCAAGGCCCATCTCGACAAGTTCTATCCCGAGGAGATCGCCCGTTGGGCGCCGGTCGTGCGCGCGTCGGGCGCGCGGGTGGAGTAACGCGCCGGCGTTCCGCAGGGAACAGCCCGACCGGCCGGGTTCGCGTTATATAGGGCGTATGAAACTGCTGAGCTTCAGAGCCGAGGGCCGCGCCCTGTATGGCGCCGTGGTCGGCGACGGCGTGGTCGATCTGGCGGATCGCGTGGGCGACCGGTTCCCGACCTTGCGCGCGGCGCTGGCTGGGGGCGCGTTGCCGGAGCTCGATCGCATCGCCCGCGGCGCGCCGCCGGACTACGCGTTGCGGGATATCACCTACGACCCGGTAATCCCGGCGCCGGACAAGATCCTCTGCATCGGCCTGAACTACCGTACGCACGCCGCCGAGATGGCGCGCGAGCTGCCGGCCAATCCCAGCGTCTTCGCGCGCCTGCACAACACGCTGGTGGCGCATGGCGACACGCTGCCCCGGCCACGCGCCTCGACCCATTTCGACTTCGAGGGCGAGCTGGCGGTGATCATCGGCAAAGGCGGTCGCCACATCCGCGCCGAAGACGCGCTGAAGCACGTCGCCGGCTACAGCTGCTTTCTCGATGGCTCGGTGCGCGATTTCCAGAAGCACTCGGTGACGGCGGGCAAGAACTTCCCGCGCACCGGCCCGTTGGGGCCGTGGATGACGACCTCGGACGAGATTCCCGATCCGACGACGCTCACGCTGGTGACGCGCCTCAACGGCACCGAAGTGCAGCGCGATACCGTCGATCACCTGATCTATCCGATCCCGACCCTGATTCAGTACCTGTCGACCATCACACCGCTGGAACCCGGCGACGTGATCGCCACCGGCACGCCGCACGGCGTGGGCGCCGGGCGCACGCCGCCGCTGTGGATGAAGGCGGGCGATGTGATCGAGGTCGACATTTCGGGTATCGGCGTGCTGCGCAACGCCGTGGTCGACGAGACGTAGGGGGCTCACGCCATGTCGCTAGTTGTCCGCAAATTCGCCGCAGGCGCGGTGCTTACCCTGGCGTCGCTGGGCGCGATCCAGCCTGCCACCGCCCAGACCGCACAGCGCGTCGCCCTGGTCCTGGGCAACGGCACCTATGCCACGCAGCAGCCGGTGCCGGCCTGTCCGCCGGCGGCCCGCGCCGTCGCCGACCGGCTGCGCGCCGCGGGCTATGACGTGGTCGACCGCAACGACGTGAGCGGTGGCGGCTTCGATGCGGCTCTGGCCGACTTCAGCGGCCGGCTGGCCAAGTCGCCCGGCGCCGGCGCCTTCGTCTATATCTGCGGGCGTGGCGCCAGTCTCAACGATCGCGCCTTCCTGATGCCCGTCTCGGCGACTTTGGAGCGGCCCACCGACCTGTTTACCCAGGGCGTGCTGGTCAAAGCGGTCTACGACGCGCTGTCGCGCAGCAAAGCCGGCCCCTCGGTCGTGGCGCTCGACGTCGTGCCGCCTGCCGGCGCCAAGCCGACCGGCTTCGACACCGTGGCGCAAACGGCGGCCTCGGACGGGCTGGCCGCGATTACCGTGTTCGAGACCTCGCCCGGTCCGGCCGGCACACCGCTGTCGTCGGCGCTGACCGCGACCTTGGGCAGCGCGCCGACGATCGAGAACGGTGCCTTCGTGGCGGCTGTCCAGCAGCGGCTGGGTTCGACCTCGGCGACGACAATCGCGGTGGTGCGTCAGCCCACGACCGCCGGCCTGATCGTCGGCCGCCCGGCGGTCGCGGACGCGCCGACTGCGGCGACGCCGCCGGTTCAGCCGCCAACCCCGCCCGTCGCCACGCCGCCCGTCGCCACGCCGCCCGTCGCCACGCCACCTGTCGCCACACCGCCGGCGCCGGACGTGACCATGCCGGAAGAAGACCTGATGACACTCGAGCATCGTCGGCGCATGCAGGAGGCGTTGAAGCTTCTGGGCTACTACAACGGGGCACTGGATGGCGTGTTCGGTCCGGAGACGCGAGCCGCGATCCGCCGGTTCCAGATGCAGGTCATGTCTGAGCCCACGGGCCGGCTGACACCGCAACAGGCAAGCCGCCTGGCAACGGTCCGCTAGTCGGGGAGTGTGTCGTCATGGGACTGAAAGCCAAGTTCAACATCGTGATGGCCGTGGCCTTCCTCGTCGGCCTCGGCCTGGCGGCCTTCCTGTCCAACCAGGCGTTGCGCGAGAGCGGCCGTCAGCAGGTGTTGCGCGACGCGGGCCTGATCGTCGCCCAGGCCGCCGCCGTGCGCGGCTACACCGCGACCGAGATCGAGCCGCTGCTGCGCGAGCAGATGAAAGCGCGCTTCCTGCCGCACTCCGTGCCGAACTGGGCGGCGCAGACCGTGTGGCGCTCTATGCAAAAGCAGTACCCCGACTACAACTTCAAGGAAGCCGCGCTCAATCCGACCAACCCGGCCGACCGTGCCACCGACTGGGAGGCCGACATCATCGAGCAGTTCCGCAAGGACCCCAAGCTCACGGAATGGGTGACGACGCGCGACACGCCGGCCGGTCCGGTGCTGGTGCTGGCCAAGCCGGTGCGCATCACCAACCCGGCCTGCCTGCTCTGCCACACCAGCCCTAAGGAGGCGCCGCAGACCATGGTCGACCTCTACGGCCCCAATAACGGCTTCGGCTGGAAGCTCAACGAGACCATCGGCGCGCAGATCGCCACGGTGCCGATGGCCGTGGTCAACAAGCAGGCCGATCGGCTGCTGATGCTCTATGTCGGCGGCCTGGCGGTGGTGTTCGCGGTGGTGATCGTGCTGCTCAACGTCATGCTGCACTACATCGTGGTGAAACCTGTGCGACAGATGTCGACGGCGGCCAACGACATCAGCCTGGGCAACATGGACGCGCCCGAGGTCGAGGTGAAGGGAAGCGACGAGATCGCCTCGCTCGCCGAATCGTTCAACCGCATGCGGCGCAGCCTCGCCAACGCGATGAAGATGCTGGGTAGTTAGGTCACATGCCACCACCGGCAGCGCCCGAGAAGATCGGCCGCTACGTCGTCGAGTCGACGATCGGCAAAGGCGCCATGGGCGTGATCTATCGCGCCCATGACCCGATGATCGACCGGCTTGTGGCGCTGAAGCTGGTGAACACCGACCTGCTCGAGGGCGACGATCGCGCCGCCTTCGTCGAGCGCTTCCAGCGCGAGGCGCAGGCGGCCGGACGCTGCGCCCACGGCAACATCGTGGCGATCTACGACTTCGCGCTGCACGGCGCGGATCCCTACATCGCCATGGAGTTCGTCGCTGGCCGCAGCCTCGCCCAGGTGCTCGACGGTGGCGGCCGCATGCCGATCGACGTCTCGTCGGCGATCGCGCGCCAGATGCTCGACGCGCTCGCCTGCGCCCACGGCCAGGGCGTGGTGCATCGCGACATCAAGCCGGCCAATGTGCTGCTGACCGCCGATGGCCGCGTCAAGGTCACCGATTTCGGCATCTCGCGCGTCAGCGGCTCGTCGCTGACCCAGACCGGCGCGCTGATCGGCACGCCCAACTACATGTCGCCCGAGCAGGCGCGCGGCGAGGAGGTCGACGCGCGCAGCGATCTGTTTTCGACCGCCGCCGTGCTCTTCGAGCTGCTGACCGGGCAGCGGCCCTTTCCGGGACGCAGTTTCCACGAGATCACCTATCAGCTGCTCTACGGTGAGCCGGTGGCGTTGTCCAAGCACCTGCCCGAGGCGCCGGCGTCGCTGGCCGCGTTCATGGGCAAGGCGCTGGCGCGCGATGCGGCGCAACGCTTCCAGACGGCCGACGCCATGAACGCGGCGCTGGCCGCCGCGCTCGGCGGCCGGGCGCCCGCCGCCGTGGCGCCATCCGACTCCACGGTGATCGCGCCGTCGCCGGCGGCGGTGATCAGTCCGCACCTGCAGGAGATCGAGCGCAAGCTGGCGGCCTATGTCGGGCCGATCGCCAGCTATCTCGTGCGCAGCGCCAGCGGGCGGACGACCTCGCTCGAGGAGCTCTGCCGCAGCCTCAGCACCAGCATCGATCGGGCGGAGCAGCGCGAGGCTTTCCTGCGTGACGCGCTCAAGGCCTCGCGCACCCTGTCGGGCACCGTCACGTCGACCGTGGTCGCGCCGCAGCCCAGCGGGGCCGGCGCCGCCATCGCGCAGGCCGACATCGATCGCGCCCAGGCCGACCTCGCCCGCCATATCGGACCGATCGCCGCGCTGCTCATGCGCCGCGAGCGGGCGGCGGCGCAAAACGCCGAGGATCTCTGGCAGCGCCTGGCCAAGCACATCGACAAGCCGGCCGACCGCGAGGCCTTCCTGCGCAATCGCGCCCAGCGCTGATAGGCGGAACTTATCCGTCCGCACATGTTGCGTCCGCCCACCGCCTGCCCCTAGCATCGTCGCCGTCAGGACAATGAAGATCGCGCGCGGGTAAGCCGCGCACAGGGAGGGTGTGACGATGACGGAACTCGGTTCGCGTAAGGGAACGCCGGTGCGCAGGCGCGTGGTGTTGGGCGGCGCGCTGGTCGCGCCGATGATCGCCTCGGGCGTGGCGCGGGCGCAAGACTCCTGGCCAAACCGCGCGGTGCGTTACATCAATCCGTTTCCCGCCGGCGGCGCGACCGACACGCTCTCGCGCATCTATTGCGCCAAGATGAGCGAGCTGACGAAGCAGCCCTGGGTGGTCGAGAACCGCGGTGGCGGCGGCGGCGACGTCGGCGTCGACGTGGTCGCGAAGTCCGATCCCGACGGCTATACGTTGGGCCTCGGTGGCATCGCCAGCCACGGCATCTCGCCGACGCTCAAGAAGGGCAAGCTGCCGTTCGATCCGCGCAAGGATTTCACCTTCATCAGCGGGCTGTGGTTCCTGCCCAACATGCTGATCACCAACCTCGACCTGCCGGCCAAGAACCTGCCGGAACTGATCGAATTGCTGCGCAAGAATCCCGGCAAGTATTCCTACGGCTCGGCCGGCGCCGGTACGACGCTGCATCTGAGTGGCGAGCTCTTGAAGCTGATGGCCAAGGTCGACGTGTTGCACGTGCCCTATCGCGGCGCGGCGCCGGCGATCGTCGATCTCATGTCGGGCCAGATCCAGCTGATGTTCGACAACATCCCCGGCGCGCTGGCCCAGGTGCGGCCGGGCAAGGTGCGCGGCATCGCCGTCAGCACGCTCAAGCGCAGCCCCTCGGCGCCCGACGTGCCGACGATCAACGAGTTCCTGCCGGGCTTCGACATCACGTCGTGGACCTGCGTCTGCGGCCCGGCGCGCATCCCGCAACCCATCGTCGATCGCATCAACGCCGTCTCCAAGCAGGCGCTGGAATCGGCCGATGTCGCCGGCAAGTACCAGGATCAGGGCGCCACGGCGTGGTGGACCAGCCAGGCGGAGATCGTCGCCTACCGCGACAAGGAGGAGGCGCGGCTGGGCGACATCATCACCCGGGCCAACATCAAGCTCGACTGAGTACGCGCCAGGGCGTTGATTTTCTTCGATCTTTCGCCGTTTGACTCGGGCCGCGCGATGCGTATAGTCCGCGCCTTCTTCCGGAGAACGTGGATCGGTGCCTCGGGCATCGATCCCGCCCGGGTGCGTCGCACCCGACCAAGGCCTATCCGGACAAACGTGTGACGAAGGAAAACCGTTCGTGAGCAAGCGCGAATCGTCGAAGTACAAGATCGACCGACGCCTCGGCGTCAACCTCTGGGGCCGTCCGAAGAGCCCGATCAACAAGCGCGAGAGCCGCCCCGGCCAGCATGGTGCGAAGCGCACCAAGCCGACCGACTTTGGCAATCAGCTGATGGCCAAGCAGCGCATCAAGGGCTACTACGGCAATGTCAGCGAGCGCCAGATGCGCCGCTATTACGCCGAGGCGATGCGCCGCCGCGGCGACACCGGCGAGAACCTGATCGCGCTCCTGGAGCGCCGTCTCGACGCCGTCGTCTACCGCATGAAGTTCGCCGCCACCGTGTTCGCCGCGCGCCAGCTGGTGAGCCACGGCCATGTCCGCGTCAACGGCAAGCGCGTCAACATCGCCTCGTACCAGGTGCGCGACAACGACGTGATCTCGCTGGGCAGCAAGGCCAAGGATCTCGCCGTCGTCATGGAGGCGAGCCAGCTCGCCGAGCGCGACGTGCCGGAGTACATGCAGGTCGACCACAAGGATATGAAGGGCACCTATCTGCGCGCGCCTAAGCTGTCCGACGTGCCCTATCCGGTCCAGATGGAACCGTCGATGGTGGTCGAGTTCTACAGCCGCTGATCGTCTCGTCCGTCGCCGGACGCGCGAACCCCGGGCCGAACGCCCGGGGTTTTTCGTTGGCGGCGCCTCAGCGCGCCGGTCGTCCGCGAGCGACGATCACGCGGCCCTCGAGCTGCGCCGATACCGTGCCCAGCTTGCGGATGTGATCGACGACGTGCTTGGAGACCAGCAGCGCGTCGTTGGGGCCGACCAGCATGCGCGCGCCGACCAGCGCGGCGTAGCCGTCGCCGCCGCGCGCCAGGAAGTCGTTGGTCACCACCTTGTAGAGCCTGTCCGGCTCGACCGGCTGGCCACCGACCAGCAGCGCTACGACGCGATCGCCATCGGGTCGTGTGAGGTCGGCGCGGATGGTCATGCCGGAGACCTGCGGGAAGCGTCCGACCTCGTTCTCAGCGCCGGCGAGGCCGGCCTCGATCGCCGCGCGCAGCGTCTTGCCGCTGACCTCCAGCACCAGCGCGCGATTGAGGAAGGGCAGCTCGGCGAGGATCAGCCGCTCGGTGATGTCGCTGCCGGCCGGATAGACGTGGTTGCCGCGGAAGCCGCCGCCGTTGAGCAGCGCCACGTCGGCGCCGGTGGCGGCGCGCAGCGCGTCGGTGAACAGGTTGCCGATCGCCGCCTCGCCGCCACGCACGGCGGCGTTGCGGCTGTCGAGCTCCGAATTGGTGCGGCCGATGACGATGTCGAGCGACTTCGACAGGCGCGATTCGTAGACCGCGACGCGCGCCGCGACTTCAAGATCGGGCGCCACGTCGGCGGTATCGATGATGCGGAAGCGTGGCCACCACGTGACCTTGCGCCTGCCGGCCACCGTCTCGACCTTGACCGACAGATCGACGGCGGTGACGACGAGCCCGTCCATCGCCGCTTCGACGATCGCGACGCGGCCGTTGTAGCGCAGGTAGAGATCGTGGTCGTCGCCCGACAGGATCACGTCGGCGACGCCGGAATCGACCAGCGCGTCGTCGATGTCGCGATTGGAATGCGAGACCAACACAATCAGGTCGGCGCCCTCGCGGCGCAGCTTGGCGGCCTCAGCGGTGGCGGTGTCGAGCATCGAGGTGATCTTCAGCCGGCCGGGCATCGACTTCTTGTGGCTGTCCTCGGCCGTCAGCCCGATGACGCCGACCTTGACCTCGTCATAGGTATGGATGCGCGAATCGATGATGCCGGGAATAACGGAACCGTCGGCCTCCCGTAGATTGGCGGCGTAGACCGGGAAGCGCGTCTCGCGCAGGCGCTCGAGGAAGACGTCGGGGCCGAAATCGTACTCGTGGTTGCCCGGCACGAAGACGTCGATCGGCATCATGTTGAGCAGATCGACCATGTGGGCGCCCTTGTCGAAGCCCGACATCAGCGACGGCGAGAAAGTGTCGCCGGCATGCGCCACGAGCACATGCGGCGCGCGCGCTTTCTCGGCCTTCACCACGGCGGCGACACGCGGCATGCCGCCCCGGCCCTCGCTCTCGTTCATGTTGTAGATGTCGCAGATCAGCACCAGCGAGATGCGCGTCTCGCCGGCCCGCGCGAGCGACGCCACCGCCACCAGCAGCGCCGCCGCGAGGAGCCTGACGATCAGGCGCATGCTAATTCTTAGGCGCGTCGGCGGGCTTGGCGGCCGGCGGCTCGGGCGTTGGCGGCGGCTCCTTCTGCATCGCGCCGGTCATCGGGATGAAGTAGACGCCGAGGTCCTTCTTGGAATGCACCTTGCCGTCGGCGTCCTTGCTGAAGACGTAGAGGAACTGCTCGCGCTTGAAGGGCTGGCCGATCGGGATCACCAGGCGGCCGCCTGGCTTGAGCTGCTTCAGCAGCGGCGGCGGCACGTACTGCGCCACGCAGGTGACCATGATCAGGTCGAAGCCGTCTTTTTCCTCCGGCCAACCGAAGAAGCCGTCGCCGATGCGCGTCTCGAGGTTCTTGTTGAAGCCCAGAGGCTCGAAGATGCGGCCCACCGCCTTGCCCAAAGGCTCGATGATCTCGATCGAGTACGCCTTCTTGACGATGCGCGAGAGGATCGAGATCTGGAAGCCCGATCCGGTGCCGATCTCCAGCGCCACGCTCTCGGCGGTGGGCTTGCAGAGCTGCGTCATGTAGGCCTGGCCGCGATAATCCGACAGCGCCGAGCCCAGGCCGATGGGCCAAGGTTTGGACTCCGCCTCATAAGCGACAGTCGCGAAGTCCGCCTGCGCGGCGTAGTTGTAGTGATAGTACTCGCGCGGTACCTCGCGGAAGGCGCGCAGGACCTCCGGATCGGCCGTGCCGAAATGGTAGCCGAGAACGCTGGCGATGGTGCTGAGCGCGCGCGGCCTGCGCTGCTGCATCGCCGCCCATTCCTCGGCCGAGATCTTGACGTTGCGGCCGCTGGCCTTCATCGCCGCGACATAGGCGGCGTAGGTCCAGGGCGCGGGCTGGGCGTGAACGATCGCCGGCGCCGCCAGCGTCGCACCGGCGGCCGTCATCAACGCGCGCCGTCGGGTCAAAATCATAGGTCCGGTCTCCCTTCCGGAGGAGCGAAATGCGGCTGCCAACGTAAGGCCTCGCGGCCGCGATTCCTAGCGGGTCCGCGGCGTTCGCAATGAAAGGGTGGTCCTATCGCCCCTGCGAGATGCGGCCGGTCATCGGAATGAAATACACCCCGACGTCGCGCCTGCTATGGATCTTGCCGTCCTTGTCCTTGGTGTAGACGTAGAGCACCTGCTCGCGGCGGAAAGGTTGACCCACGGGGATGATCAGCCGGCCGGTGCCGGGCTTGAGCTGGGCGAGCAGCGGCGGCGGCACGTGCTGGGCGACGCAGGTCACCATGATGATGTCGAAACCTTCCTTCTCCTCCGGCCAGCCGAAATAGCCGTCGCCCACCTTGGTGATGACGTTGTTGAAGCCCAGCGGTTTGAAGATCTTGGCCACGGCGCGGCCCAGAGGCTCGATGATCTCGATCGAGTAGGCCTTGGCGCAGACGCGCGAGAGGATGGAGATCTGGTAGCCCGAGCCGGTGCCGATCTCGAGCGCGTTCTCGCCCGGTTGCGGCCTCGACAGCTGGGTCATGTACATCTGGCCGAGATAGTCCGACAGCGCCGAGCCGTAGCCGATCGCCCAGGGATGGGCGTTGCCCTCGTAGGCCGAGGCGCCGAAATCGAAGGCGCCGGCGTAGTTGTAGTGGAAGTACTCGCGCGGCACCTCGGCGTAGGCGCGCAGCGAATACGGATCGGCCTCGCGGAACTTGCCGCGCAGATAGTTCTCGACGATGCGCAGCGCCTGATCGCGCCGGCGCATCACGCCGTCGAAGGTAGCCTTGTTCATGCCGATGCGTCGTTCACTCGCGCGCATCGCCGCGACGTATTGATCGTAATTCCAGCCACCGCCGTAGGGCTGCGCCAGCGCCGGCGCGGCGAGCGCCGCGGCGGCGCCCTGGGCGATCAGCGTGCGGCGGGTCAGCGAGACCATGGACAAGGCTCCGGGTTACTTGGCCGGCACGCGGTCGGCCGGCAGGGTGAAAACGACGATCGCATACAGGGCCGCGCCCAGCAGCAGCAACGCCTTGAGCCCGACCGACACCGCCAGGAGGTTGGCCAGCGGCGTCGAGATGATCGAGCAGGCGCCGTTGACCGCCCAGGCCCAGGGCAGGAACGCCAGGCGATCGCCCTGGAACTGGCTCAAGCCCAGCGCCATCGGCATGCCCAGCGCCACCGACACCGGCAGGGCGACGGCGACCAGGATCACGATCTTGATAGCGAAGGGCTCGGTCGCGGTGGCGATCAGCAGTGGGTCGAGCCAGATGAAGGCGACCTCGCACCAGACCAGCACGGTCAGCACGGCGATGCCCAGCCAGGTGCGCGGCCGGGCGCGCACGCGCTCCGCCAGCAGACTGCCCGCGCCGGAGCAGACCAGCATCATGGCCAGCACCAGGCCGAAGGCGAAGACGCGGTCGTGCAGGTACTGCGAGGCCTTCTCGATGAGGTAAATCTCGAGCGTCAGGAAGCCCAGGCCGAGCCCGGCGAAGTACACCGCCGACTTGGCGAAGCGGCCGAGCGGCAGCGCCTCGCCGCGCCGCGTCAAGAGCGGCATCAGCAGCACCAGCGTGGCGATCACCAGCGCCTGCGCCAGCACCGCGAGATTGATCAGGTAGACCAGCTCCTCGCGCGGCACGAGCTCGATGCGGTCGAGGATGGTCTCAACCCGGGTGAGCGGCAGCACGGCGTGGAAGTAGGGCCGATCGAGGCTGGGCGGCTCCAGCTTGAAGAAGGCGTGATAGGGCGAGGCCTGGCTGGCGACCGCCGCGCCGGCTTCCTCGCTGAGCGGATCGGCGCCAGGGGCTTGCGCCTGCGTGACGTCGAAGGACACCACCGGCAGCTCGTTGAAGATGGTGCGCTTCACACCCTCGCGCGCCGGCGGAAAGACGACATCAAAGGAGCGCTCGTCGCAGAATTTCTCGAGCTCGGCGATCGCTTCGGGGGTCCACGGCGTGGCGCTGAGCAGGATGCGCACGTTCCACGCCGAGCGATAGATGACGATGTGCTTGTCGGGCTCGGCGACGCCGGCGCGGCGCAGGCCCTCGCGCGCCGTGCCGAACATCTTCACGGCGTAGACCGTGAACTCGCGGATCGACACCGGGATCGACAACGTGCCGCCCGGCTTGAGCATACCCATGTAGTCGCCGAGCACCTCGACCGACAGCGCCGCGCGGTTGGTGTCGGACTGGCCCAGGAACTCGCGCGTGATATCGATCACATCGAACGGACCGTCGCGCGCGACCACCCTTGTCGCCAGCGGGCTGGTGTCGCGGATCGCCACCCGCTGGTCGGCCGGAAAGGCCGGCGCCGGCCCGATGCCGCGCAGCAGCGCGCCGCGCAGCGCGTCGTCCGGCTCCAGCGTGACGACGCGCGTGGCGCCGGCGCGCAGCGCCTCATGGATGCGAAAGCCGCCGGCGGCGCCCAGCAGCAGCGTCCGCTCGGGCGGCCGCAGGCGATAGGGCAGGGCGTCGAGCGCGGCGACGAAATAGCGCGTGTCGATCTCGGTCGTGCGCGGCAGCGCGGCGAGGCGATTGCCGTCGGCGTAGAGGCCATAGGCACGCGGCATGGTGGCGCCGGCCATGACGTCGGGATTGTTGGAGATGTCGGTGTCGAGCCGCTCGGTGAAATTGTCGAGCAGCTGGTAGAGGCCCTTGGGCGAGGTCACCGTGGCCAGGACGCGCGCGTCCTGGGTGTTCATCGGCGCGAAGACTTCCTTGTACTCGTTGATGCGCGCCTGGCCGAGGTAGACGGCGGCAGCCACCGAGAGAGCCAGCGTGGCGAGCGCCACGACGCGCAGGCGCGCGGGCGGCCAGGCCGATGACACTTCCAGACAGGCGGCGAGCGCCAGCACCGGCAGCAGGCAGGGCACCAGCCAGAACGGGTGCACGACGAACATCAGCGCCAGCAGCAGCGCCGCGCCCAGCCCCGCGCCGGCGAGGTCGAAGGCGTAGACCCGGCCGATGCGGTGGCTGTAGTGCACGAAATAGGCCGAGACGTAGAGCCCGACCATGAAGAAGAACGGAAAGATCGCGGCGTAGTATTGCGCGATGTTGAGCAGCTGGTCGTACCAGAGCTGCTTGTTCTGCAGCTCCAGCGGATTGAACGGCACGACGGTGACCCAGACCCAGCCGAGCGAGGCAGCCAGCAGCATCAGGATCGGCAGCAGCGGCAGCAGGATGGGCAGCGAGCGGATCAGCAGGCGCGAGAACAGCGAGGCCACGACGCCGCTGGCCGCCAGCCCGGCCATGGTCATGGAGATCACCCAGTAGCCGTACTCCGACCAGCTGGCGATGGCGAAGAAGCGCGTCAGCGCGATCTCGTAGGCGATCGAGGCGAGGCACACGAGAAAGAGGGGAACGAGACGCGCAGCCGGGACGTCCTTGATCGCGTCTGTCGCCACTCCCGGCTTCTCCCTAGCGCCTCTCGCAGGCGTCACGCGCCGGCCGCGCGACTGTAGCGGTTGGCCGGCGAAGCGCAATCGCGGCGTAGCCGCTATTCGCGAACGACGTGGTACGGCATGATCCGGGGCGGCATAGAGTTTGCTGTAGAGTTCGTCAGGGTTCGTCAGGGTTCGTCAGCGTGCGTGAGCGTTCGCGACAGTGACCGCGTGCGGGGGCGCCCGAGTACGGGGCGTCGCTTGCCGCTTCGGGGAGGGCTCGATGAAGAAGATCGTGCGATCGGCGATCGCCGGCGCGATGCTGGCCTTGGCGTCCGTGGTCGGCGCGCAGGCACAGACCCTGCGCGTGGTGATGCATTCCGACGTGAAGGTGCTCGATCCGGTATGGAGTGGCGCCTACATCACGCGCAACCACGCCTACCTGATCTACGACACGCTGTTCGCCCTCGACGAGAAATTCCAGCCCAAGCCGCAGATGGTCGAGAGCTGGAAGGCGAGCGACGACAAGCGCACCTGGACCTTCACCCTGCGCGAGGGGCTGGAGTGGCATGACGGCAAGCCGGTGACGGCGGAGGATTGCGTCGCCTCGCTCAAGCGCTGGGGCGCGCGCGATCCGATGGGCCAGAAGCTGATCCTGTTCATGCAGGAGATGCGCGTGGTCGATGCGCGCACCTTCGAGATCGTCATGAAGCAGCCCTACGGCCTGGTGATCGAGTCGCTGTCGAAGCCCAGCGTCGTGGTGCCCTTCATGATGCCCAAGCGCGTGGCCGAGACCGATCCATTCAAGCAGATCTCCGAGCACATCGGCTCCGGCCCGTTCGTCTTCAAGCAGGACGAATGGAAGCCCGGCGAGAAAGTGGTCTACGTCAAGAACGCGAAGTACAAGCCGCGCACCGAGCCCTCGTCGGGCCTGGCCGGCGGCAAGGTGGTCAAGGTCGACCGCGTCGAATGGGTCTGGATCCCCGATCCGCAAACCCAGGTCAACGCCCTGCTCAATGGCGAGATCGATGTGCTCGAGCAGGTGCCCTACGATCTGATCCCGCTGGTCGAGAAGGACAAGAAGATCAAGCTGGTGAAGGCCGAGATCGGCAACCAGTACGTCTTCCGCCCCAACTGGCTGCACGCGCCGTTCAACAACGAGAAGATCCGCCAAGCGGCGCAGATGGCGCTGAACCAGGAAGACTTCCTCAAGGCCGTGGTCGGCGACCCGCGCTTCTACCGCCCCTGCAAGTCGCTCTATCCCTGCGGCTCGCCGCTGGAATCGACGGCCGGCATGGAGGGCAAGATCGAGGGCAACGCCGCCAAGGCGCGCGAGATGCTGAAGGAGGCCGGCTACGACGGCCGGCCGATCACGCTGCTGCACGCCACCGACACCGCCGCGCTCGCCAATCTCGCGCCCGTGGCCAAGGCGCTGTTCGAACGCGCCGGCTTCAAGGTCGACATGCAGTCGATGGACTGGCAGTCGCTGGTCAACCGGCTGCTGACCAAGAAGGGCCCACCCTCGGAGGGCGGCTGGGACGTGTTCCTGACCTACTGGTCGATGGCGGATCTGTTCGATCCGCTGATGACGCCGTTCCTCCAGGCCAATTGCGAGAAGAGCCGCGCCGGCTGGCCCTGCGACGAGCAGATGGAACGCCTGCGCGAGAAATACGCGCTGGCCACCGACGCGACGGAGCGCAAGGCCGTCGCGCTGGAGGTGCAGCACCACTACATGAAGATCGTCACCCACGTGCATCTCGGCGAGGCCTTCAGCGTCGCCGGCCTCGGCGCGAAGGTCGAGGGTTGGATCAACGCCCCGGTGACGGTGTTCTGGGGCGTGTCGAAGAAGTAGGCGGTGACGGTTTGTCTTCGGGCCGCGCCGCTCCAGCGGCGCTCAAGATGCGTCGCTGGAGCGACGCGGCCCCAAGACCTTGAAAGCCGCCGCCAAGTCGAGGCGCGCGCCCAGCCTCGAGCGCTGGCGGCGACCGGCGGTCCGGCATAGGGTTTGCGTCGTAGAACGTCGCGGGCGCGTGCTATCTCGGCCGCCGCTCGCTGTCGTTGGGGAGGGTTCGATGAAGAACTTTGTCCGGTCCGCCATGATCGCGGCGGCGCTGAGCCTGGGCGTCGCGCTGGCACCGCCAGCGGTGGCGCAGACCACGCTCAAGGTGGTCATGCACTCCGATCTGAAGACCTTCGATCCGATCTGGAGCGGCGCCTACATCGTGCGCAACCACGGCTACATGGTCTGGGACACGCTGTTCGCGATGGACGAGAAGTTCCAGATCAAGCCGCAGATGGTCGAGAAGTACGAGACCAGCGCCGACGGCCTGACCTGGACCTTCACGCTGCGCGACGGGCTGGAGTGGCACGACGGCAAGCCGGTGACGGCGGAGGATTGCGTCGCCTCGATCAAGCGCTGGGCGGTGCGCGATTCGATGGGCCAGAAGCTGGCGCAGTCCTTGGCGGAGTACAAGATCGTCGACGCCAAGACCTTCCAGATCGTGCTCAAGGACAAGTTCGGGCTGATGCTGGAGTCGCTGGGCAAGCCCAGCGTCGTCGTGCCGTTCATGATGCCCAAGCGGCTGGCCGACACCGATCCGTTCAAGGCGATCGACGAGGTCATCGGCTCGGGCCCGTTCATCTTCAAGAAGGACGAGTGGAAACCGGGCGAGAAGGTCGTCTACGTCAAGAACCCGAAATACAAGCCGCGTACCGAAGCGGCCTCGGGCATGGCCGGCGGCAAGGTGGTCAAGCTCGACCGCGTCGAGTGGGTGTGGATCCCCGACGCGCAGACCCAGGTCAACGCGCTGATCAACGGCGAGATCGACATGCTCGAGACCGTGCCCAACGACCTGATGTCGCTGCTCGAGAAGGACAAGGGCGTCACGCTGATCAAGGGCTCGGTCGGCTTCCAGTACGTCTTCCGCATGAACTGGCTCAACCCGCCGTTCAACAACCCGAAGATCCGCCAGGCCGCCATGATGGCGCTGAACCAGGAGGACTTCCTCAAGGGCATCATCGGCGACGCCCGCTTCTATCGCACCTGCAAGGCGTTGTTCCCGTGCGGCTCGCCGCTGGCGACCGATGCTGGCATGGCCGGGCTGATCGAGGGCAACGCGGCCAAGGCGCGCGAGATGCTCAAGGATGCCGGCTACGACGGCACCGTGATCGCCATCCCGCATCCCACCGACCTGACCGTGATCGCCAACATGGGACCGATCGCCAAGGCGCTGCTCGAGAAAGCCGGCTTCAAGGTCGAGCTGCTGCCGAGCGACTGGACCAGCGTGGTCAATCGCCTGACCACCAAGAAGGGCCCACCGTCGGAAGGCGGCTGGAGCGCCTTCTCGACGGCGTGGAGCCATATCGACATCCTCGACCCGGTCATGGCGCCCTATCTCGTCGCGACCTGCGACAAGGCGCGGCCTGGCTGGCCGTGCGACGAGAAGATGGAGAAGCTGCGCGACGCCTATGCCCGCGAGTCCGACGCGGCGAAGAAGAAGGCGATCGCCGAGGAGGTCCAGCTCTACAACCGCGAGATCGTCACCCACGTGCAGCTTGGCGAGTGGTTCGCCGTCACCGCCATGCGTAAGAACGTCACCATCGACGGCGAGCCGCCGCCGGTTCCGGTGTTCTGGGGCGTGTCGAAGAAGTAGGACATCGCCGCTGTCATCCCGAGCGCAGCGAGGGATCTAGGCATCATCCCTAGATCCCTCGCTGCGCTCGGGATGACAGGTACACGGATGGCGAATACTGAGCGCCATATTGACGTTTACGTTAACGTAAAACGAGTCTAGGCTTTTCGAACCAGCCGCCGGGAGAGCGGCCCGTACGCGTGGAGGAACCTATGAGCGACTCGTTCCGAGACGACCAGCACATCACCCGCGATCCAGCCTATCGCGTGGTCGCGCCTGACGATTTCCCGGCGATGATCGAGGTCGATCGCTACGAGACGCGCTCGGATGCCTTCGACGGCATCATCGGCGCGACGCACGACCATTTCTGGGATCCGTTCAACCCGATCTATCTCGACTACACCACGCCCTTCGACGTGGCGAAGGAATACATCATGCCGCCCGAGCGCGTGCCGGAGCTGCAGAGCGCGGTGGGCGATCGGCTCGACGAGGGCCAGAAGATCCGCCTGGCCAACAACATCACGCGGTTCCGCATGTCCGGCATCCTGCATGGCGAGCAGGGCGCGCTGTCGCTGTCGGCATCTTTGTGCGACATCCTCCTTGATCCCGGCGCGCAGGAGTACGCCGCCAACCAGGCGCGCGAGGAAGCTCGCCACGTCGCCGGCTTCGGCCGCTACATCAAGGCGCGCTGGGGCTCGCCCTATCCCTGCAGCCCGGAGCTCGGCAAGTTCCTCAACGAGATCGTGCTCAGCCCGATCGTCTACAAGAAGCTCGTCGGCATGCAGATCATGCTCGAGGGCCTCGCTATGGGCGCCTTCGCCGACACCTACGCCTATACGCGCGATCCGCTGCTGAAGCGGTTGGTGCAGCTGGTGATGACCGACGAGGCCTTCCACCACAAGTTCGGCAAGATCTGGGCCGACCGCACCTTGCCCAACCTCACCCAGGAGGAGCACGACAAGGTCGAGGACTGGGCCGCGCACGTCTTCGAGTCGCTGCTCTTCAATCTCACCAGCATCAGCCAGCGCCCTTACATCTACGAGGAATTCGGGCTGGATCCGAAATGGGTGCGCGAGGCGATCCGCGAGCGCTTCGGCAGCAACAGCCGCAAGAACTCCATGAAGGAGAGCACCAACATCTTCCGCGTGCTGGTGAAGACGTTGTTGAAGGCCGGCATCATCACCGACCGTACGCGCCACGTGTACAGCCCGTGGCTCGACATCGACGAGCTGCACGGCGAAGGCGACTCGATGGTCGGCGACGCCGTCGCCGCCGAGGGCATCGAGTTCCTGCGCGAGATCAACCGCAAGCGCCGGGGCGGCCAGCGCCTGGTGGGCTGAACGTTTTCCGTCATTCCGAGCGAAGCGAGGAATCTGCTTGAAGCGGAGCCCTCGCTAGCGGGAGAGTCGTCACCGACGCTCGGCATGACGGTGATCGCATGACCGCATCACAGATCTTGAAAGACACCATCGCGCGCGAGGGACTCGCGCACGCGATGGCGGCACACAATCCGCTATCGGCGCGGTTGGCCGAGCGCGCGGGTTTCCACGCGATCTGGGCCAGCGGCTTCGAGCTGTCGGCCGCCTATGGCGTGCCCGACGCCAGCTTGCTGTCGATGACGCAGCACTTGGACATGACTCGCGCGATCTGTGAGCAGGTCGCTATTCCCGTCATCGCCGATATCGATACCGGCTATGGCAACGCCATCAATGTCGGCCATGTCGTCGCGGCCTACGATCGCGCCGGCGTCGGCGCCATCGTGATCGAGGACAAGACGTTTCCCAAGGACACCAGCCTGCTCGCGGGCGGCCGGCAGGAGTTGGTCCGTGTGGAGGAGTTCCAGGGCAAGATCGAAGCCGCCTGTGCCGCGCGCTCCGAGGACGGGCCGCTGGTGATCGCGCGCACCGAGGCGCTGATCGCCGGTGCCGGGCTGGAGGAGGCGCACAGACGCGGCCGCGCCTATGCCGAGGCCGGCGCTGATCTGATCCTGGTGCACTCCAAGCAGAAGACGCCGCACGAGGTGCTGGCCTTCTGCGCGCATTGGGATCTGAAGACGCCGATCGCGCTGGTGCCGACGGCCTATCCCGACCTCACCGAATCCAAGATGCGCGCCACCGGCAAGATCGGCCTGGTGATCTACGGCAACCACGCGATCCGCGCCGCGGTCACCGAGATGAAGCGCGTCTTCGCGCGCATCCGCGAGGAGGGCGGCATCAAGTCGGTCGACAAGGAGATCGTCTCGGTCGAAGAGATCTTCGAGCTGCAGGACGTGCCGGGCATGAAAGCGCGCGAGAAACGATTCCTGCGGTAGCGCTCTGTCATCCCGAGCGTAGCGAGGGATCTAGGATCAGCCTGGATCCCTCGCTACGCTCGGGATGACAGAACCATTCGCAGGAGCACCATGAGCGACCGCAAGCCCAGCCGGCTGAGTGCCGATATCGATCTCGAAGCCGACGGCAAGCGCACCGGTTTCGTGCGCATCCCGCATTCGGTGCACCGCTCCGCCTATGGCTGGCTGCCGCTGCCGATCGCCTGCATCAGCAACGGCGAGGGCCCGCGCGTGCTGCTGATGGCCGGCAACCATGGCGACGAGTGGGAGGGCCAGCTCGCGTTGGGCAAGCTGATCCGCACGCTGGAGCCGAAGAACGTGCGCGGCAAGCTCACCATCCTGCCATCGTCGAACTTTCCGGCGGCGATGGCCGGCATGCGCACCTCGCCGATCGACGACGGCAATCTCAACCGCTCATTCCCCGGCAATCCCGACGGCACGGTCACCCAGCAGATCGCGTACTTTATCGAGCATTCGCTGATGCCGAAGTGCCAGTTCCACTTCGACCTGCATTCCGGCGGCAGCTCGCTGATCTACATCCCGAGCTCGCTCTGTCGTCTCGATCCCGATCCGGCGCGGCGCCAGGCGCAGATCGCGCGCATGCGCGCTTTCGGTGCGCCGATCGGCTATGTCAGCACCTCGCCACAGGGCGACGAGCGCACGGCGACCTCGGCGGCGATGCGCCAGGGTGTCGAGCACATGGGCACCGAGCTCGCCGGCGCCGGCGCGGTGACACCGGCGGCGCTGAAGATCGCCGAAGAAGGCCTGCTGCGCGTGCTGGCGCATATCGGCGTGCTGCACGGCCTCGAGATTCCACCGCCGCCGAAGACGCCGACGCGGCTGATGCGCGTCGAAGGGCCCGACTACTACGTCTACGCGCCCGATGGCGGCGTGTTCGAGCCGCTGGTCGAGCTGGGTGACGATGTCGTCGCCGGCCAGCCGGCGGCGCGCGTGCACCAGCACGACACGCCGTGGCGCGAGCCCGTCGTGGCGCGTTTCGCGCGCGCCGGCACGGTGATCTGCAAGCGCCAGCCCGGTCGCACCGAGCGCGGCGATTGCCTGTTCCACCTCGCGACGGATTACGTCGAGTAGGGCGCTACTCCGCCGCCTGCCGCGCGGCGGTCGGAGCCGTCGCGTCCTCGACCAGCCACTTGCGGCCCAGCCCGGCGAGCTGGTCGAGCACGCCGCGCAGCTCGTGGCCGCGCGCGGCCAGCGCGTAGGTCACCTTGGGCGGGATGGTCGCCTCGTAGTGGCGCGTGACCAGCCCGGCCTGTTCGAGCGAGCGCAACCGCTCGGTCAGCATCTTCGCCGACACGCCGGTGACGCGCCGCTTCAGCTCGCCGAAGCGCTGCGGGCCATGCTCGCCCAATGTGTAGAGGATGTAGGTGGTCCACGGCCCCATCAGCAGCCGCAGGATGAAGTCCATGGGACAGGAAGCGGGGTCGTCCCCGCCGCCACCGTTCTTGCCCTTCAACATGGTCATAAGCCTCGGCCCGATTGCGTCATGGCGACGATTTAGGAATTCTCTTTGGTTACGTCAAGGTACCTACTTTAAAAAGGTTTCTCTTGCGGCCATCTCGCTCAAGTAACGAAAGGTAATCAACTAGAAACTGGTTACCGATCTGTGCCCTGAAGGAGAGGCTGTCATGGTCAATGTCGCTATCGTTTATCACTCCGGCTTCGGCCACACCCAGGCGCTGGCCGCTTCCGTCGCCGCCGGCGCCCGTTCGGTCGGCAACGCCGTCCATGTCGCGCTGATCCCGGTCGCCGAGGCGGAGGCCCGCGGCGAGGAGCTGGATCGCGCCGACGCCATCATCTTCGGCTCGCCCACCTATATGGGTAGCGTCTCGGCCGAATTCGCCCGCTTCAAGGACTGGAGTTCCAAGCGCTGGTACACCGACGCCTGGAAAGACAAGATCGCCGCCGGCTTCACCGGCTCGGCGTCGTGGAGCGGCGACAAGCTCAATACGCTGAGCCAGATCATGACGCTCGCCATGCAGCACGGCATGGTCTGGGTGGGCCTGGGCCTGAAGCCCGGCAACAACCATTCCAAGGGCAGCAATGCCGACCTCAACCGGGTCGGTTCGTTCCTCGGCGCGATGGCCCAGGCCAACGCCGACCAGGGCGTCGAGGGCATCGCGCCCAGCGACTTCGCCACCATGGAGGCGCTGGGCAGGCGCGTCGCCGAGATCGCCCGCCGCCATAAGGTCGGCTCCGTGGAGCTGGCGCGGGTCGCCTGAGCTTCAGCTGCAAGCCAAGGTCAACAAGGACGATGGTGCTTGCGCGCCATCGTCCCACGTATTTGTTGCGAGTGCGTCGCAGTGCCTGTGCTTGAGCTTGTTCACAGGCGGCCGCAAATGTGAAGTCCGTGTTACGGCGTGCGTTGATTCGCATGGGAACCTGGTCGATACTTTCGTCAGACGAAAGAGTGCGCATCGAACGCACGGGTCGGGGAGCGAAACGCAGCCAGTCATCGCGGACACGCCGCGGGGCCGCTCTCGGACGACGCCATCGTCGAGGAGGTGCCATGGGCTCGATGAACATCACCAGGCGCGGTGCGCTGAAGCTGACAGCCGCGAGTGTGGGCGCCTCGACGCTCACCGCTCTCGGCTTCTCGCCGGCGCAGGCGCAAGGCGCGGTGCGCGCCTTCAAGCTCGAACGCACGACAGAGACACGCAACACCTGCCCGTACTGCTCTGTGGGCTGCGGCGTGATCATGTACTCGGTGGGCGATCGCTCGAAGAACGTCCACGGCAAGATCATCCATATCGAGGGTGATCCCGACCATCCGACCAACCGCGGCACGCTCTGCCCCAAGGGCGCCGGGCTGATCGACTTCATCAACGCCAAGACGCGCCTGCAGTACCCCGAGTACCGCGCGCCCGGCGCCAAGGAGTGGAAGCGCATCTCCTGGGACGAGGCGATCGACAAGATCGCGCGTCACGTGAAGGCTGATCGCGACAAGAACTTCATCACCAAGAACGCCGACGGCCAGACGGTGAACCGCTGGCTGACGACGGGCTTCCTGGCGGCTTCGGCGACCTCCAACGAGACGGCATGGATCACCTACAAGGCGGTGCGATCCATGGGGATGGTCGTCTTCGATAATCAAGCGAGGGTTTGACACGGTCCGACGGTGTCCAGTTTGGGCCCGACTTTCGGACGCGGTGCGATGACGAACCTGTGGGCTGACATCAAGAACACGGATCTCGTCGTCATCATGGGCGGCAACGCCGCCGAAGCGCATCCCTGCGGCTTCAAGTGGGTGACGGAAGCCAAGCACCACAAGAAAGCCAAGCTGATCGTCGTCGATCCGCGCTTCACGCGCTCGGCGGCGATGTCGGATCTGTTCATCCAGATCCGCCCGGGTACCGACATCGCCTTCCTGGGCGGCGTCATCAAGTACCTGCTCGATAACGACAAGCTGCAGAAGGAATACGTCCTCAACTACACCAACGCGCCCTATATCCTGCGCGCCGACTACAAGTTCGAGGACGGCCTGTTCTCGGGCTACGACGAGGCCAAGCGCGACTACAATCGCGCCAGCTGGGAGTACGAGTTCGGCGACGACGGCTTCGTCAAGGCCGACGCGACCCTGCAGGATCCGCGGTGCGTCTTCCAGGTCATGAAGGGGCATTTCGCGCGCTACACCCCTGAGATGGTCGAGCGCATCACCGGCGCGCCCAAGGACAAGTTCCTCGAGGCGTGCAAGTGGATCGCCGAGACGTCGGCGCCTGACAAGGTGATGACGTCGATGTACGCGCTGGGCTGGACCCAGCATTCCAAGGGCTCGCAGAACATCCGCACCATGGCGATGATCCAGCTGCTGCTGGGCAATATCGGCATGGCGGGTGGCGGCATGAACGCGCTGCGCGGGCATTCCAACATCCAGGGCCTGACCGATATCGGCCTGATGAGCAACCTGATCCCCGGCTACCTGACGTTGCCGACGGACGCGCAGGCCGATTTCGCGGCCTACATGCGGCCGCGCGGCTTCAAGCCGTTGCGGCCCGGCCAGACCAGCTTCTGGCAGAACTACGACAAGTTCTTCGTCTCCTTCATGAAGGCGATGTGGGGCTCGGCGGCGACCAAGGAGAACGACTGGGCTTACGACTACCTGCCCAAGCTCGACGTCGGCGCCTATGACGTCCTGCGCGGCTGGGAGATGATGCACCAGGGCAAGATCAACGGGTATTTCTGCCAGGGCTTCAACCCGCTGATGTCGTTCCCCAACCGCGGCAAGCTCGCCACGGCGATGGCCAAGCTGAAGTTCCTCGTCGTCATGGACCCGTTGGCCACCGAGACCAGCGAGTTCTGGCAGAACCACGGCGAGCACAACGCCGTCGATCCGGCGAAGATCCAGACCGAGGTCTTCCGCCTGCCGACGACGGTGTTCGCCGAGGAGGACGGCTCGCTCACCAACTCCGGGCGCTGGCTGCAGTGGCACTGGAAGGGCGCCGAGCCGCCCGCCGAGGCGATCACCGACATCGAGATCATGGCGAAGATCTTCCTGAAGGTGCGCGAGCTGTACCAGAAGGAGGGCGGTGCCTACGCCGATCCGATCCTCAAGCTGACCTGGGACTACGAGAAGCCGCAGCATCCCAGTGCGGAGGAGCTCGCGCGCGAGCTCAATGGCCGCGCGCTGGCCGACGTGCCCGATCCGCGCGACGCGGCACGGCTGGTGCTGCGCCGCGGCCAGCAGCTTTCCGGCTTCGGCGAGCTGCGCAACGACGGCACGACGATGTGCGGCAACTGGATTTACTCCGGCTGCTGGACCGAGGCCGGCAACCAGATGGCGCGGCGCGACAACAGCGATCCGGGCGGACTGGGACTGACGCCGCGCTGGGCGTGGTCGTGGCCGGCCAATCGCCGCATTCTCTACAACCGCGCCTCGGCCGACGCGAAGGGCGCGCCGTTCAATCCCAAGCAGAAGCAGGTGTGGTGGAACGGCGAGCGCTGGACCGGCTACGACGTGCCCGATTACGGGCCGTTGGTGAAACCCGAGGCCAGCGTCGGCCCGTTCATCATGAACCAGGAGGGAACGGCGCGGCTGTTCACCCGGGGCATGATGCGCGATGGGCCGTTCCCGGAGCATTACGAGCCCTTCGAGGCGCCGGTGGCCAACGCGCTGCACCCGAAGGTCGGACCCAACCCGGTGGCGCGCGTCTTCAAGGGCGACATGGAGGTCTTCGGCAAAGCCGCCGACTTCCCCTATGTCGCCACGACCTACCGGCTCACCGAGCACTTCCACTTCTGGTCCAAGCACGTGCGCATCAACGCGATCACGCAGCCCCAGGAGTTCATCGAGCTCGGCGAGGAGCTGGCCAAGGAGAAGGGCATCTCGAGCGGCGATCTGATCGAGGTGCGCTCCAACCGCGGCCGCGTGAAGGCCGTCGCCGTGGTCACCAAGCGCATCAAGGCGCTGAAGATCGACGGCAAGATGGTGCACACCGTGGGCATCCCGTTGCACTGGGGCTTCACGGGCGAGACCAAGAAGGGCTTCGGCTGCAACCAGCTGACGCCCTATGTGGGCGACGCGAACATCGAGACGCCGGAGTACAAGGCGTTCCTGGTGGACGTGAAGAAGCTCGGCACGACGGCGGCATAGGGAGGCGACGATGAGCAGTCTTCAGTCTCTCGACATCCGCCGGCGCTCGGCGACGGTGACGCAATCGCCCAGCCAGCGCGAAGCGACCGAGATCGCCAAGCTGATCGACGTCTCGCGTTGCATCGGCTGCAAGGCCTGCCAGGCCGCGTGCCTGGAGTGGAACGACCTGCGCGAGGAGGTCGGCGTCAACGTCGGCGTCTACGACAACCCGCACGATCTGACGGAGAACACCTGGACCTTGATGCGGTTCACGGAGATCGACGTCGACGGCCGCTTCGAATGGCTGATCCGCAAGGACGGCTGCATGCACTGCGCCGATCCGGGCTGCCTCAAGGCCTGCCCGGCGCCCGGCGCGATCGTGCAATACAAGAACGGCATCGTCGACTTCATCTCGGAGAACTGCATCGGCTGCGGCTATTGCGTGAAGGGCTGCCCCTTCAACATTCCGCGCATCTCCAAGAAGGACGCCAAGGCGTACAAGTGCTCCTTGTGCTCCGACCGCGTCGCCGTCGGCCAGGCGCCGGCCTGCGCCAAGGTCTGCCCGACCCAGGCGATCTCCTTCGGCACCAAGAAGGACATGGCCGCCTGGGCCGAGAAGCGCATCGCCGATCTCAAGGAGCGCGGCTACAAAAGCGCCGGCCTCTACGATCCGGCGGGCGTGGGCGGCACGCACGTGATGTACGTGCTCAAGCACGCCGACCGGCCGCAGATCTACGCCGGCCTGCCCAAGGACCCGAAGATCAGCCCGCTGGTCGAGTTCTGGAAGGGCGTGACCAAGCCACTGGCGCTCGCGGGCGTCGGCCTGGCGGCGCTGATCGGCTTCTTCCACTACGTCACGCACGGACCCAACGAGGTCCAGGCGGAGGACGAGGAAGCCGCCGCCAAGGCGCGGCGCACGCCGGCGGAGTGATCGTCGGCGTCGCAAGGAGTGGCGCGGGAGCCGGCGTACCCGGCCCCGCGCGGTAGTACAGGGAGGGCCAGGACATGGCCGACAAGGCAAACATCCTCGATCGTTACACCGCCGGTGCGCGGCTCAACCACTGGATCAACGCCATCCTGATGATATGCCTGGTGCTGTCGGGCATGGCGCTGTTCCATCCCTCGCTGTTCTTCCTGACCGATCTGTTCGGCGGTGGGACGATGGCGCGCATCGTCCATCCCTGGATCGGCGTGCTGGCGATGCTGAGCTTCCTCGGCCTGTTCATCCGCTTCTGGCGGTTCAATCTGTGGACCAGGGACGACAGCGCCTGGATGCGCAACGTCAAGCACGTGGTGTCGGGCGACGAGGCCAAGGTGCCGGAGGCCGGCAAGTACAACGCCGGCCAGAAGCTGGTCTTCTGGCTGATGTCGATCCTCACCATCCTGCTGCTGACCAGCGGGCTCGCCATGTGGGACTCGCAGTTCGGCGAGTACACCACGATCGAGCAGAAGCGCCTGGCGGTGGTCGTGCACGCCACCGCCGCGGTGGTGCTGCTGATCGTGGTGATCACCCACATCTACGCCGCGATCTGGATCCGCGGCACGATCCGCGGCATGACGCGCGGCTCGGTCACCGGCGGCTGGGCGTGGCGCCATCACCGCAAGTGGCTGCGTGAGGAAGTGGGCAAGAGCAAGTGAGTCTCAAGGGACGCGTCGTCCCCGATCCGGTCGATATCGGCCAGATCGCGGCGCCGCCCTTCGTTCGTCTGCCCGACATTGCCACGCACTTCGCGGCGCGCGCGACGCGGCTCGACGCGCTGGCGCCGGGCAACCCGGTCGAGCCGTTCCTGCGCTTCGTCGCCGGGATCGCCCGTGCCCAGCATCAGGCGGCGGGCGCGTTGCCTGCCGCCACGCTGCCCGGCGATGACCACATCGCCTTCTGCAAGGCGCACGGCTTCGCGCTGATCGAGCGGCTCACCTGGGCCCGCGACGCCTCATTCGTATCGGGCGCGCGTGCGATCGCCCGTGCGCTCAAGGACGTGGCGATGCCCGAGGCGGCCGCCGGCTCCTTGGCCGCGTTCGCCGCGCGCGACGACAAGTCGATCGACGCCCTGGCCGATCGCCTGTTGCGCGACGAACACGAACCTTGGGACATGGCCGAGATCCCGCTGGTCGCGGCGGCACTGGAACTGCATTGGGCGCGCATGGCGGCACTGCTCGATCCGGCGGCGCCGGCGCCGTTGGAACCGCGCAGCCTCTGCCCGGTCTGCGGTTCGACCGCGCTGACCTCGGTGATCGAGGCGTCGGCCGGCCGGCAGGGTTCGCGCTTCCTCTGTTGTGGACTGTGCCAGACCCAGTGGAACTACACCCGTATCCAGTGCGCCCATTGCGTCTCGACCAAGGGCATCGCCTACCACCACGTCGAGGGCGGCTCCAAGGCGGTACGCGCCGAGACTTGCGACGAGTGCCGTACCTACACCAAGGCGCTCTATCTTGAGGAAGCGCCCGACCTCGATCCGGTGGCCGACGACCTCGCCACCCTGCCGCTCGATCTCCTCGTTGGCGAGGCCGGCTGGCGGCGCGCGCGGCTGAATTGGTATCTGATGCCGCAGGACGAGGAGGCGCCCGAGCCGCTGAGCGCGACCACCGCGTGATCGGCGCGCTGCGCCGATGGCTGGGCGGCCGCGAGCCCGTAGAACCCGCGCTGGACCGCGCGCGAGCCCTTTTTGATGCGGGCGACATCGGCGCCGCCTTCGATATCTGGCACGCCCTGGCGCATCAGGGCGTGGCGCGGGCGCAAGCCAATCTCGGCGGGTTGTTCGCGACCGGCAACGGCGTTGAGCGTGACGACGACGAGGCGGTGCGCTGGTTCCGTATCGCCGCCGAGGCGGGCGACTCCGTCGCCCAGCAGAATCTCGCGCTGATGTACTACGAAGGCCGCGGCACCGACGGCGACCTGACGCAGGCCGCGCATTGGTACGCCCGCGCCGCCGAAGCGGGCGAGACCGAGGCGCGCAACATGCTGAGCTGGATGGCCTACGAGGGCGCCGGCATGGAGCGCGACGTGGCGCTGGCGCGACGCTGGGCCGAAGCGGCGGCGGCTTCCGGCAGCGCCTCGGCGATGGCTCGGCTGGGCCAGATCTTCCACAACGCCGAAGGCGTCGAGCGCGATCCCGAGACGGCGGTCCTGTGGTTCACCAAGGCAGCGCGGCTGGGTGATACCGAGGCCCAGGCGATGCTCGGCGCCGCGTACCATCTGGGATTGGGCGTCGCTCAGGATCAGATGCTCGCCTATCGCTGGCTGGCACGCGCGCAGCGCCGTGGTAACGAGGTCGCCGCCGGCTTCCTGCTGCGCGTGTCGCCGCTATTGAGCGAGGCGCAGCGCGCGGAGGCCGAGCGGCTGATCGCGGCGGGCGACAGCGCCTAGCGGAGAGGGCTCGATCATGCCGGCTTTTGTCGACGACCTGCGACGGCGCGCGGAGGAGGCGGCGCGCGCCGAGTCCGCTTATCGCGTCGAGTCGCGCGATCGGCTGGCGGCGTTGGAGCAGGCGCGCGTCCTCGCCTATCGCCGGGTCGGGCTGATCGATGCGCTGGCCAAGTCGGTCGCCGCCGGCGAGGACCGTGCGAGCGCCACCGACGCCGGCGTCACGACGCTCTGCGACATGACGGGCTGGTCTTCGACCGAAGCCGCCTATGACGAGGTTCGCGCGTGCCTGGGCGTCGTCGCCGACGAGGTCTGGCTGGCCGAGCACCCCACCGAGGCCGACGGCAGGCCGATCGACGTGGCGCTGGCCTTCGCGCGCTTCGAAGCGTGGTACGCCGAGCGCTTCGGCGCCGACTTCACGTCGTTGATCGCCCGCGACGTGCCCAGCCTCACGCCGCTGGTCGATTTCTGACATGTCGGCGGCCTTCGATGCCTGGTTGCGCGATACCTTCGCGCGCACCAAGGGCTTCACCGCGCTGCTGATCCTGGTGAAGCGCGATCGCGACACCATCTGGCCGCTGGGCTCGTCCTACGCCAACGTCATCGGCAACGAGATGGCGTGGCGCGAGTTCCGGGACATGCTCGACGGGTCGAAGCTGCAATGGGACGCGGTCGCGATCTTTCCCGCCACGGCGCCAAACGGCGGTCCACTGCCTGACGGCCAAGCCCGCTACCGCTTGAAGCAGGCGCAGGACCGCCTGATCGAGGATCACGCCACCATCAACGAAGGCGCGTTCTTCGACCGCAAGGGCAGGCCGCTGCGGCTCGACCCTGCATGATCGGGGCCGTCGGCGTCTGACGGCGCTTCTCTCTGGGCTTCCATCGCGGAAGCGGACCCGCGCAGGATGAAACGCGGGCTAGGCTGGAGGTGCGTCGGCGACCCTGAGGTCGATCGTCCGATCGGTGCTGATGCAGTTGTTTATGAACTGGATCCTCGAACCGCATGCACCCGCGACATTTTTCAAGTTGGACACTTCCGACGGCCCATCCCAGGGCGCGGCGAGGTTGGGGAAAAGATTCCTGGGGGTAACCCCAATGCGCGAGCATGTTTGGTTTTTTGCTTGTAGCCTGAGACAATCAAGTTACTTACAGTCTCCTGACGAGTCGAAGTTCGTGTTACTGGGGGTAGAGGGGATGAGCAAGAAAGAGGTGAAAGTCGATCGTGCCCGGCGCAACGCGCTGAAGGCCACCGGCTTGGTTCTGGGAGTGGTCGTGGCGGCCGGCTTGCCCAAGACGGCATCGGCGCAAACCCTCCCGAGTTGGATTTGTCGGTTCTTCCCGAGCCTTTGTCGGCCCCGTCCCGGACAGGGTCCTGGCGGCGGTGGTGCCTGCTTCGCGCGGGGCACGCTCGTGCGCACGCGCGATGGCTATCGGCCGGTCGAAACCCTGGCGGCGGGCGACGAGGTCGCGGTGCGCTTCCAGGGCTTCGCGAAGATCAAGGCGATGGTCAGCCACACCTTGAACAGCGTGGCTGGCCGGTGGGATGGGGTTGCCAACCTGCCCGTCGTCGTTCGGCGCGGTGCCCTGGGCGAGAATATGCCGGACCGGGACCTGTGCCTCACGGACCAGCATGCCGTCTATGTTGACGGCTACCTGATGAAGGTTCGCGACCTGGTCAATGGAACCAGCATCGCCTTCATGGCGGCCGACGGCCACGACTCGCTCGACTTCTTCAATATCGAGCTCGATCGCAACGACATCCTGGATGTTCAGGGCGCGCCCTGCGAGTCGCTGTACAGACCGGCGACCGAGCGTTGTGCGCCGCTTCTGGGCTTCGACGGTGGCCGCAGCGAGCTTCGGTCGCGCCTGCGCAGCGTGGCGTCGATCGTGCGCGATCGGCGCCAGCCGATCGACATCATTCGCGACAAGCTGGAGGAGCGTGGCTACGACCTCGCGCGGGCGGCTTAACGCTTCTCCAGGCCTAGGCTCGAAAGACTGAGCAAGGAAGCGGGCGCCGTGAGGCGCCCGTTTTCGTGTTCGGTCGGTCGGATCGAGCGGGCTCGCGCAAGACCATGCGGGCTGTCGTCGATCGGCCCGCGCGTGCGTCCTCGCTGGAAGTCATGCTCCAGCATCGTGATCCCGTGGGTGCGATGACCCAACCGTCGATATCGAGCCGATGGCCACAATCCGGTCAGGTTTCTTGTTGGGCCGACGGGACTGCGGCGGTCTCACAGCCCTCGAACTCCTCCGCCGCCATCTTGGCGAGGAACGGCTCGATCGCCGCCGGCCCGTGGAGCAACGCCGCGCTCGCCGCCGCCCAATCGTCCGGCCGCACCAGCACGAACCAGCCTTCGCCGTAGGGATCGCGATTGACCGGCGAGGGGTCGTCCATCAGCGCCTCGTGGCTTTCGACGACGTGGCAGCCGAAGGCGATCTTGGCCGGACCGACATACTTGCCGGCCTCGACCACGGCGCAGGCTTGCCCGGGCTCCAGCCGGCGATCGGCGCGCTTGGGCGTGGCACCCACCACCTCGCCACCCATCGCCACTGCGATGCGCGTCGGGCCGACCCGCACCAGTCCGTCCGCTTCGGGCCGGTACCACAGCATGTTCTCGACGTCGTACCAGAGATCGTCGGGCAGCTCGCAGCCCTTCACATCGGCCATGGCTCGCTTTCTGTCATGACTGTCATCCCGAGCGCAGCGAGGGATCTAGGGTCGGCCTGGATCCCTCGCTACGCTCGGGATGACAGACCGTTTTTCAGTAGGTCAGCACGCGGCAGTCTTCTTCCATGATCTTCTGCACCAGATAGCCGGCGCCGACGAGTCCGGCGCATTCCGGGATCAGCTCCTCTTTCGTCATGTCGAAGAGCTCGAGGTTGTTGGAGCAGGCGTAGAGCTTGGCGCCGTTCTCGTGCGCTTCCTTGATGAAGTCGTAGACCGTGGTCTTGGCGCCCGCCTTGACGCGCAAGGTCTCGGCCACGCCGCGCTTGAGCAGCCGACCGGCGGTGGCGGTGCAGATCACCTCGACCTCGTAATCCATCGCCGCGGCGACGGCGGCCTGGTAGAACGGCGCGCCCAGTTCCTCGCCGTTGCGCGGATCGGTGTTGACCATCACGATCACGAGCTTCTTCATGGCGCGAGGCTAGCATGTCTGCGCTGCGGGTGCTCGATTTCGGCTCCGTCTCGCCCGTCATGTCGCTGGCGATATGGCACGGCGTCGCCGACGCCATGGGTGCGGCCGACGATCCCGTCATGACGCTGTCGAACCCCGACGCGCCCTTCATCTGCGTCGGCTTCCACCAGGACGTGGCGCAGGAAGTCGACGAGGCGTGGTGCGCCGCCCAGCGCATGCCGGTCATCCGCCGCGAGGCCGGCGGCGGCGCCGTGCTGCTCGACGCGCCGCATCTCTTCGTGCATTTCATCTATCCGCGCCGGCTTGCGAATGGCCGCGCCGCGACACTCTATCCCCGCTTCATCGCGCCCTTGGTCGAGACCTACCGCACGCTGGGCGTGGCGGCCCGGTATCGCGCGCTGAACGACATTCATGTCGATGACCGCAAGATCGGCGGCTCGGCGATCGCGGCGATCGGCGAGGCCGTGGTGTTCGCCGGCATGATCCTGTTCGACTTCGATGCCGGGCGCATGGCGCGCGCGCTGCGCGTGCCGTCGGAGAAGTTTCGCGACAAGCTGCGGACCTCGCTCGGCGACTACGTCACTAGCTTGCGCCGCGAGCTGGGCACGCCACCGTCGCGCGAGCGCGTGGTCGAGGCGCTGCTGCGCCACCTGCCGCGCACGCTTGACGCCGATCCGACGCCAAGCGCGGCGCGCGAGGACGAGCGCGTGGCCATTGAACGGCGCGCGGTGTCGCTTCTCGACCCTGACTGGACACACAAACGCGGGAGGCGCGCGATCGCCGAGGGCGTGAAGCTCATGGCTGGCGTAGCGCTGGTCGAGGTCGACCGGAAGGCGCCGGGCGGGCTGCTGCGGCTGCGGGCCTTGGCGCGCGATGGCGTGCTGGTCGATCTGGATCTTGCCGGCGACTTCACCTGCTTGCCGATCGATGGGCCGGCGCGACTCGCGGCGGCCCTGCGAGGGCTGCGGCTCGACGCGCCGGATCTGCCGGCGCAGATCGATCGTCACATCGCCGCGCTGGGGCTCGACATGCCGGGGGTCGGCAGCGGCGATCTCGCGGCCGCGCTGATCGGCGCCATTCCCGAGTGGGCGGCGCGGGCGCCCGCCGCTTCCTCGCCTTAGGCGCAGCTTTCCCGCGCAAACGATTTGCGTCATCTTTGCCGCCGCATGCGAAACAACGAAGGTAATGGCCGCCGGCGATCTCGATCTGGCGCGACGGGGGCCGCGGTGAGATGCTCCCCGCCCATGAGGCCGCGGCGATGACGGGCGCATACTCGCTGGCCGGCAAGAAGGTCTATGTCGCCGGTCACGCCGGCATGGTGGGGAGCGCGCTACTGCGGCGGCTGGCGGGTGAGTCCTGCACTGTGGTGACCGCTACGCGCGCCGAGGTCGATCTACGGCGCCAGGCGGCTGTCTTCGACTGGATGCGGCGTGTTCGGCCGCATTGCGTGATCGTCGCCGCCGCGACCGTGGGCGGCATCCTCGCCAACTCCACGCGCCCGGCCGAGTTCCTCTACGACAACCTCGCCATCGCCGGCAATCTGATCGAGGCGGCGCGCGTCGCCGGGGTCGAGAAGCTGCTCTACCTGGGCTCGACCTGCATCTATCCACGCCTGGCGCCACAGCCGATCGCCGAGGAATCGCTGCTGACCGGCCCGCTCGAGCCGACCAACGAATGGTACGGTATCGCCAAGATCGCGGGCCTGAAGCTGTGCGCCGCCTACCGACGCCAGTACGGTTGCGACTTCATCGCGGCGCAGCCCACCAACCTTTACGGCCCCGGCGACAACTTCAATCTCACGAGCGCGCACGTCATCCCCGCGCTCATGGCCAAGATCCACGCGGCCAAGCTGGTCAACGCGCCCGCCGTGGAGTTGTGGGGCACGGGGACCCCGTTGCGCGAGTTCCTGCATGTCGACGATCTCGCCGACGCGCTGGTTTTCCTGATGAATCGCTACTCCGACGAGCTGCACATCAACGTCGGCTCGGGCGAGGAGATCTCGATCGGCGATCTCGCCCGGACTCTCGCCGAGGTGATCGGCTTCGGCGGCGCGTTGCGCCACGACCGCGACAAGCCGGACGGCACGCCGCGCAAGCTGGTCGACTCGACCAGGCTCCACTCCATGGGCTGGCGCGCCTCGACGTCGCTCCGCGACGGGCTGGCGAGCACCTACGCCTGGTACCTGCGGCACGTCGGCGCCGACGTGCGCGCGTGAGCGTCAGTTGCCCTTCTTGCTGATGTTCCAGAACACCGCCGCCGGGCCCTGCAGCCATCCCTCGACCACGCCCTTGCGATAGGCGCCGAAGGCTTTGTACTGCCCGACGACGAGGTAGTGCGCCTGTTCCATCACGCGATCCTGGATCTTGAACGCCAGGTCTTTCTTGGCCGCCTCGTCGGTGGCGCGCGAGTAATCGGCGCGCAGCTTCTCGATCACCTCGTCGCACGGCCAGCCGAACCACGCCTTGTCGCAGCCGCCATGGGTAAAGGCGTTGGCGACGGGGTTGGCGGCGTCGACCGCCACCGTGGTGGTGAAGAACATGTTCCAGCCGCCCTGCGCCGGCGGCTCCTTCTTGGCGCGGCGCGAGACCAACGACTGCCAGTCCATCGACTGCATGTCGACCTTGAAGCCGACCCGCTCGAGCTGTGCCTTAGCCACAGGCGAGAGGCGGTTCGATGACTGCAGGTCGGTTTGATGCATCAGCACGACGGGCGTGCCGTCGTAACCCGCCTCTTTCAGAAGCGCGCGCGCCTTCTCGAGGTTCGGCTTGAGCAGCAGGTCGCCGAAGGTCTTGGTGTGCGGGTTGCCGCAGGTGAGTGGCGCGTTGCACTCAAAGTAGATGTCCTTGTCGCCGACCTGCGCCTCGAGGTAGTCGCTCTGCGCCGTGGCGTAGAACGCCGCCAGGCGCGCCTTCACGTTGTTGAACGGCGGGTGCAGGTGGTTGAAGCGGCCGATGATCTGGCTGCCTGCCGGATTCCAGCCATAGAGCGCGATGTTCTTGTCCTTCTGCAGGACCGGGAAGAGGTCGGGCGGCGGCGCCTCGATCATGTCGATCTCGCCGGCGATCAGCGCGTTGACGGCGGTCAACGGATCGGGCATCGCCACCCACTCGACGCGGTCGACCTTGGCCACCTTGCCGCCGGCCATGCCCGAGGGCGGTTCGTTGCGTGGCTTGTACTTGGGGTTCTTGACGTAGACGACCTTGTCGCCGGGCTTCCAGTCCTTGCCGCTGAAGATGAACGGGCCGGAGCCGGTGAAGTCCTTGATCTGCTGGTTCGACGGCGTCGCCGCGACACGCGCCGGCATGATGAAGGGCACCAGCGAGCTCGGCTTGCCCAGGGTCTCGATCACCAGGCCGTAGGGCTCCTTGAGCACCAGCTTGAAGCTTTTGGCGTCAATCGCCGTGATCTCGGCGACGCGGGTCCACAGCTGCTGGGCCATCGAATCGCGTTCCGCCCAGCGCTTGAGCGAGGCGACGACGTCGGCGGAGGTCACCGGCTGGCCGTCGTGGAACTCCAGCCCGTCACGCAGGGTGAAGGTCCAGACGAGCTTGTCGTCGCTCACCGTCCATTTCTCGGCCATCTGCGGGCGAATCGCGAGCGTCGCGTCCTGGCCCAGCAGCGTGTCGTAGATCAGGTAGCCGTGGTTGCGCGTGATGTAGGCGGTGGTCCAGATCGGATCGAGGATCTTCAGATCCGAGTGCGCCACGACCCGCAACGTCGTTTGCGCCTGCGCCGCCGCGGCGAGTGTCAACGCTATCGCGCCGGCCGCTGCCAACTTCGCGATATTCCCGATGAACGACATGGTCCGTCTCCCGTCGCCAAAGCCCGGCGGCACGATAGCAGGTGCGGGCGCGTCGCCAAATCGCTTAGGCTCCCGCCACGCAAGACGGAGGAAGACATGGCGAGCGCGGGCGTCTATCGCTATCCCCACATGGACCAAGTGGTCTTCGGCAAGCCCTGCGCCGAAGCCCTGGCTGAGGAGACCGCGCGCATCGGCGCCAACAAGGTCTTCGTCGTCGCCAGCGGCACGCTCAATCGTACGGCCGATGTGGTGAAGACCGTCGTCGGCAAGCTCGGCAACCGCCACGCCGGCACCTGGGATCGCATCGCCGCGCACACGCCGCGCACCGACTGCGTCGCCGCCGCCAATGCCGCGCGCGAGGCCGGCGCCGACCTGATCGCCACGGTGGGTGGCGGCTCGGTCACCGACGCCGGCAAGATGATCCAGCTCTGCCTCGCCAACGACGTGACCCGGCCGGAGCAGCTCGACGACTACAAGCGCGTCACCAACGCCGATCCGCCGACGCGCAAGCCGGTCAAGGCGCCCACCGTGCGCCAGGTTGCGGTGCCGACCACGCTGTCGGCCGGCGAGTTCAACGCCGGCGCCGGTTGCACGGACACGGCCACGAAGAAGAAGGAGTCGTACTTCCATCCGCTGCATGTGCCGCGCGTCGTCATCCTCGATCCGGCGGCCACGGTGCACACGCCGCTGTGGCTGTTTCTGTCCAGCGGCATCCGCGCCGTCGACCACGCGGCCGAGGATATCTGCTCGCCGCGCTGCAACGCCTATTCCGAGGCCGCCGACATCCACGCGCTGAAGCTCTTGAGCCGTGGCCTGCGCGGCGTGAAGGCCGACGAGTCCGACATGGCCGCAAGGCTCGATTGCCTGATGGGCATGTGGCTCTCGGTGGTGGGCTCGCAGGCCGGCGTCGACAAGGGTGCCAGCCACGCCATCGGCCACATCCTCGGCGGCACCGCTGGCGTGCCACACGGCTACACCTCCTGCGTGATGCTGCCTTACGTCATGCGCTGGAACAAATCGGTGAACGCCGCGCGCCAGGCGGTGGTGAGCGAGGCCTTGGGCCGGCCCGGCGTCGACGCCGGCGACGCGTTGCACGAGCTGATCAGCGGGCTCGGTCTGCCACGTACCCTGAAGGAGGTCGGCGTCGAGCCCGGCCAGTTCGACCTGCTGGCCGAGAACACGATGCATGATCGCTGGACTTATACCAACCCGCGCAAGATCAATGGGCCGGGCGACATCAAGACGATCCTTGAGATGGCGGCCTGACGCGACGCGGGTTATTCGCGATAGAACACCGCGCGCGTGCGCCATTGCCCGTCGTCGCCGCGGCAGGCGATGCCGCTGATCGTCTCGGTGCGCGCGCCCACGGTCTCGACTCGCTCGTATTCCCGGCAGAACTGGTCGCTGTGGTTCTTGAAGGTGCGGGTCGGTTTCACCGCGCCCGACGCGCCGCTGTCGGGATTCTCCCAGCGCACTGGCGTGCCGCTCACCTGCGTCTCCAGCGCGCGACGCAGCGTCGCCTCGGCCAGCGCCGCGTCGCGCGCGCGCTGCTCACCCGCGAGCTCGAAATTGCGCCGCGCGAGGAATTCGCCGGTGCCGAAGCCCAGGCCGGCGCCGATCAGTAGCGCGACGCTCGCGGCCACGGCGGCGTAAGGCGCGAAGCGTCGCCAGCTCGTGACGGGACGCTCCGTGAAGTCGGGCTCGGGCAATCGCGGCATGCGTCCATGCGTGGCCGGCGCCAGCGCCGCGTGCAACAAGGCACCGCTGCCGGCGAAGGCTTGCAGGCGTTCGGCCAGGCTCGCGTCACGCGCGAGATCGGCTTCGAGAGCCTCGGCTTCGGCGGCGGCGAGTTCGCCGTCGAGATAGGCCAGCAGGGTGGCGTCGTCGTATGTCGTCATGAGTGTCCGCCTCCCGTGGCGGTCTGGACGGCTGAGCCGTCGACGAAATCGCGTAGTGCCACGCGGGCGCGTGCGACGCGGCTGGTGAGCGTGCCGACCGGCAGGTCGAGCACCTCGGCGGCGTCGCGATAGGAAAGGCCTTCGACCGCGACCAGTAGCAGCGCCGCGCGCTGCTCCTCCGGCAAACGGCCAATGAAGCCGCGCACCTTGGCGAGCGTGATGCTGGCTTCCAGGGCGCGCGCCTGGTCGCGCGCCGTTAGGGTGTCGGGGTCGACCGGCTTCAGATGCGCGCCGCGCACGCGGTTGGCCTGTTGGCGGTTGATATGGATGGTCTGCACGATGCGGTACATCCAACTGTCGAGGCGCGTGCCCGCCTGCCACTGGGCGATGCGGCTGATGGCCCGCTCGTAGGCGGCCTGCACCAGGTCATCCGCCTCGTCGAGCGAGCCGGTGAGCCCGTACGCGAAGCGCCGCAGACGCGGCTGCAACGCGGTCATCGCCGTCCAGGTTTCCTTGTTCATCGTCGGCGTCGGGATCACGCGTTTCCGTGGCCAGTCTCGCGCCGTGGCGGCGGGACAACAACAGAACTATTTCTTCAATCGCCGGGACGCAGCGGCCCGATGGGCTGTTGTCGCCTCGTCAAAGCCTGCCCAGGTAATGGTATTCGCGCGGAAGCGGTCGTAGAGTCCGCATGGCTTCATTCGACGAGACGTCCATGGATAGCGATAGCGCCAAAATCGAGCCCGCCTGTTCGCCGACACGGCGCCGGCATGTGCTGGCGCTGCTGCTTGCCGCGACTCTGAGTGTGTCGGTGTCGGCCGCCCATGCCAGCGGTGGCGGAAGCGGCGGTGGCGGCGGAGGAGGCGGCGGCGGCGGCGGAGGTGGCGGCGGTAGCGGCGGCTCTGGCGGCAGTGGTTCTGGCGGTGGTAGCGGCGGATCTGGCGGTGGCAGCGGCGGCTCTGGCGGCTCGGGTGGGAACAGTGGGCCGGGCGGCTCTGGTGGCCCCGGTGGATCGGGTAACAGCGGACCGGGCGGCAGTGGTTCGGGTCCCGGGTCGGGCGCGGGGCCTGGTTCGGGGCCAGGTGGGCCGGGCCCAGGTGGCGGTCCTGGTAGCATTGGCGACGTGTCACCCGTTGCCCGCGACCTGACGCCTAAGGAAGAAGCCGACTTGATCGCGCGCCGGTGGAGCGATCCACCCGGGACCCCGCCACCGAAACGGTAGGCGGCAGGCGTGTTCGAATTTTCGCGCTCTGCCGTGGCGGCGCTGGCGCTGACGATCGCGGCATCGGCCTCGGTCGCCCAGGAAGTCGCGCGCGCACCGCTGGCACCGGCCGACCAAGCCATCGCGGATGAGGCGCGGCTTCGCACGCTGGAAACCGCACGTAGTCGCGTGCGGGTGAACTGGCGCGGCGAGACGGCGGGCGTCCACGGCACGATCGAGCCCTTGCGCACGTATCTGGCGCGCAATGGCATGATGTGCCGCGAGTTCGAAGAGACGACGCAGCTGCCGGATACGGCTCTGGTCGTCAATCGGCTGGCCTGTCGCGACGACAAGGGTCTCTGGCATATCGTGCGCTAACTCACGACTTGGGACGTAAATCCCTCCTCGGCTGTTCTCGGGATGACAGGTGCGGCGTTCGTGTACGCGCCGGTCGTCCACAAGGCAGGAGACTAGCCATGACTCTGAACGTCGCGATCTCCAGGTCGCACGCCCGCGCCCTCTCGAAGCCCATGCTGCTGGCGGTGCTCGCTGGCGTGCTCACTATCGCGCCCTACGGGTTCAAGCCCACACCTGACGGCGCCACGATCTCCATCGCGTCCGCCGATGCGCGAGGCGGCGGTGGTGGCGGCGGCGGTGGCGGCGGTGGTGGTGGCGGTGGTGGCAGCGGTGGTGGTGGTGGCAGCGGTGGTGGTGGCAGCGGCGGCGGTGGCGGCAGCTCGGGCCCCGGCTCGGGCGGCGCGTCGGCGTCGGGCAACTCCGGCCCCGGCAACGGCGGCAATGGCGGCAACTCCGGTCCGTCCGCCAACTCCGGTCCGGGCAACGCCGGGCAGGCGGGCGCCGGCCAGACCGGCGGCGGACGCGGCGTGTCGGGTAGGGGCGGCGGACACGGCGTGGGGCATGAAGCCAACCACGCGAACCATGAACCCAACCATGCCACCAATCCCGAGGCGCACCACCATTCCGCGGATGCTCCGGGGCATCGCTGAGGCGAAGCGATCGAAGGCCGCTCTCAGGGCGGCCTTCTTTCCCGAGCGCCGTCCCAAACGCGAAGGCCGCCCGCGAGGGCGGCCTTTTTCAGGGGCGCTTCGGCGGCCTACGCGGCCTGCTGAACCGCGACGCCCTTGTCCTTGAAGACCTGCTCGAGCTCGCCGGTCTCGTACATCTCGCGGATGATGTCGCAGCCGCCGATGAACTCGCCCTTGACGTAGAGCTGCGGGATTGTCGGCCAGTCGCTGAATTCCTTGATGCCCTGGCGGATCGCCGGGTCGATCAGGACGTTCACGCCCTTGAAGCGCACGCCCATGTGATCGAGCACCTCGACCACGGCGGCCGAGAAGCCGCACTGCGGGAACACCGGCGTGCCCTTCATGAACAGCACCACGTCGTTGGTGGTGATCTCATCCTTGATGCGGTTGGCGACATCGCTCATCGCTGTCTCCTGTGGATCCTGTATGCCCAGTGTACCCTAACTGGCCCCGGGCGCCATGGTCGTCAACTTCAGGGCGTGCAGTTCGCCGCCCATGCGGCCACCCAGCGTGGCATAGACCATCTGGTGCTGCTGGACCCGGGATTTACCAGCAAAAGCCTGGGATACGACCGTAGCCGAATAGTGGTCGCCGTCGCCCGCCAGGTCCTCGATCCGGACCTCGGCGTCGGGCAGGCCGGCCTTGATCAGGCGGACGATATCGTCGGAAGCCATGGGCATCGATCGGGTCCTTCAGGCCGCCTCGCCGGCCATATAGGCCGGCAGCCAGGTCTCATGGGCACGGCGCAGTTCGCTCAGCGATATGGCCGTTAGGCCGTCGACCGTCAATGCGCCGCCGCCACATGTGCCGATGCGCCGGGCCGGCACGCCCGCCTGGGCGGCCGCGGCGATCACGGCATCGGCCTTGGCGGTCGCCAGCAGGTAACGACCCTGGTCCTCGCCGAATAGCCAGGCGTGCGGGGCGATGTCCTGGGGCGCCTCGATCGTGGCGCCGGTCGCGCCCGCCATCGCCATCTCGGTCAGCGCGATCAGCAGGCCGCCATCGGACAGGTCATGGCAGGCGGCGACGTTGCCGGCGCCGATCTGGCCGCGCACGAAATCGCCGTTGCGCCGCTCGATCGCGAGGTCGACCGGCGGCGGCGCGCCTGCCTCGCGGCCATGGATCTCGCGCAGGAAGATCGACTGGCCGAGATGGCCCTTGGTCTCGCCGACCAGCACCAGCGCCAGTCCGGCCTCGCGCAACGCGATGTCGACGCAACCCTCGACATCGGCCAGCAGGCCCACGCCGCCGATCACCGGCGTCGGCATGATCGGCCGACCCTCGGTCTCGTTGTAGAGCGAGACATTGCCGGAGACGATCGGGAAGTCGAGCGCGCGGCAGGCCTCGGCCATGCCCGTGATGCAGCCGCCGAACTGGCCCATCACCTCGGGCTTGGTCGGGTTGCCGAAATTCATGTTGTCGGTGCAGGCCAGCGGCCGTGCGCCGACGGCGGTGAGGTTGCGCCAGGCCTCGGCGACGGCCTGCCGGCCGCCGGTCTCGGGATGCGCGGCGCAGTAGCGTGGCGTGCAGTCGGAGGTGATCGCCAGCGCCTTGGGCTTGTCCGACGTGACGCGTACGACCGCCGAATCGCCGCCGGGCCGGATCGCGGTGTTGCCCATGATCAGGTGATCGTATTGCCGCCAGATCCAGGCCTTCGACGCGAGGTCGGGGCAGCCGATCATCTTCAGCAGCGCCGCGCCGTAATCCTTCGGCGCCGGCACGTCGGCGATGGGCAAGGTCGCTGGCAGCTTGGTCTCCGTCCACGGCCGCTCGTACATCGGCGCCTGCGTGACCACCGGCGGGATCGGGATGTTCGCCACCACGTCGCCGTGCCAGCGCAGCACCATGCGCCGCGTGTCGGTGAGCGTGCCGATGACCGCGAAGTCGAGCTCCCACTTCTCGAACACCTTGCGCGCCATCTCCTCGCGGCCGGGCTTGAGCACCATGAGCATGCGCTCCTGGCTCTCCGATAGCATCAGCTCGTAGGGGTTCATGCCGGTCTCGCGCATCGGCACGCGATCGAGATGCAGCTCGACGCCCAGCTCGCCCTTGTCGGCCATCTCGAACGACGAAGAGGTGAGGCCCGCCGCGCCCATGTCCTGGATGGCGACGATGGCGTCGGTCGCCATCAGCTCGAGGCAGGCCTCGAGCAGCAGCTTCTCGACGAAGGGGTCGCCCACCTGCACCGTGGGCCGCTTGCTCTCGCTATCCTCGCTGAACTCGGCCGAGGACATGGTGGCGCCATGGATGCCGTCGCGGCCGGTCTTCGAGCCGACATAGACGATCGGATTACCGAGGCCGGCGGCGGCTGAATAGAAGATGCGGTTGGCGGGCGCGATGCCCACGGTCATCGCGTTGACGAGGATGTTCTCGTTGTAGGCGCGATGGAAATTGGTCTCGCCGGCGACCGTGGGGATGCCCATGCAATTGCCGTAGCCGCCGATGCCCGCGACCACGCCCGACACCAGATGCCGCGTCTTGGGATGCGACGGGTCGCCGAAGCGCAGCGCGTTGACGTTGGCGATCGGCCGCGCGCCCATGGTGAAGACGTCGCGCAGGATGCCGCCCACGCCCGTCGCCGCGCCCTGGTAGGGCTCGATGTAGGAGGGGTGGTTGTGGCTCTCCATCTTGAAGACGGCGGCTTGGCCGTCGCCGATGTCGATCACGCCGGCGTTCTCGCCCGGCCCGCAGATCACCCATGGCGCCTGCGTCGGCAGCTTCTTCAGCCAGACCTTCGACGATTTGTACGAGCAATGCTCGCTCCACATCGCCGAGAAGATGCCCAGCTCCACCATCGTGGGATCGCGGCCCATGATGCGCAAAAGGCGCTGGTATTCGTCGGGGGCGAGGCCGTGCTCGGCGACGACCTGCGGCGTGATCACCGGCTCGTTGGGCAGCTTGACCGGCGGGTTCTTCTCGGGGGCGTTCATGGTTCAGGCGATCGCGGCGACGAGGCTCTCGAACAAGGCCTTGCCATCGGTGCCGCCGAAGCGCGGCTCGATGGCGTTCTCGGGATGCGGCATCATGCCGAGCACGCTCTTGGTCTCGTTGAAGACGCCGGCGATGCTGTGCAGCGAGCCGTTGGGATTGCCCGACGCGAGGTCGCCATCGGCGCCGCAATAGCGGAAGGCGATCTGGCCGCGATCCTCCATGCGCTTGAGCGTCTCGTCGTCGACGAAGTAGTTGCCCTCGGCATGGGCGACCGGCACGCGGATGATCTGGCCCTGCTGGTAGCGGTTGGTGAACAGGCTCTGGCTGGTCTCGACCTTCAGATGCACGTCGCCGCAGACGAATTGCAGGTGCGCGTTGCGCATCAAGGTGCCGGGCACGATGCCCGTCTCGGCCGCGACCTGGAAGCCGTTGCACACCGCCAGCACCGGCACACCCTTCCCGGCGCGCGCCTTGACCTCGCGCATCACCGGCGAATGCGCCGCCATGGCGCCGCAGCGCAGATAGTCGCCATAGGAGAAGCCGCCGGGGATCACGATCAGGTCGACCTTGGGCAGCGCGCTGTCGCCGTGCCAGACCATGGCCGGCTTGTTGCCCGAGGTCAGCGCGATGGCATTGGCGATGTCGTTCTCACGATTGGTGCCGGGGAAGACGACGACGGCTGCCTTCATCACGCCACCAGCTCGATGCGGTAGTTTTCGATCACGGTGTTGGCCAGCAGCTTGCGGCACATCTCGTCGAGGCGGGCTTTGGCGCGGGCCTCGTCGGTCTCCTCGATCTCCAGCTCGATGAACTTGCCCTGGCGCACGTCGCCGACCTCGGGGAAGCCCAGGCGGTGCAGCGCGTTGCCGATCGCCTTGCCCTGCGGATCGAGGACGCCGTTCTTCAGCGTGACGTGGACGCGCGCCTTCATGGTCTCCCGCCTATTGTACTGTCGTAGGCCCGCGATGATCGCCGGCGCCGGGGTCGAGCAGGATGCCGAGCCGCCGCGCGACTTCCTGGTAGGCCTCCTCGACCTTGCCGAGGTCGCGGCGGAAGCGGTCCTTGTCCATCTTCTCGTTGGTCTTCAAGTCCCACAGCCGGCACGAATCCGGGCTGATCTCGTCGGCCAGCACGATTCGGACCATCTCGTCCTCATACAGCCGGCCAAACTCGATCTTGAAATCGACCAGCTTGATGCCGATACCCAGGAACAGGCCCGAGAGGAAATCGTTGATGCGCAGCGAGAGCGCCACGATGTCGTCGATGTCCTGCGGCTGCGCCCAGCCGAAGCAGGTGATGTGCTCCTCGGTGACGATCGGGTTCTTGAGCTGGTCGTTCTTGTAATAGAACTCGAGGATCGAGCGCGGTAGCTGCTGGCCCTCGGGGATGCCGAAACGCTCGGCCAGCGAGCCCGCGGCGACGTTGCGCACCACTACCTCGAGCGGGATGATCTCGACCTGCCGGATGAGCTGCTCGCGCATGTTCAGCCGACGGATGAAGTGGGTGGGCACGCCGATCTCGTTCAGCCGCGTCATCAGATATTCCGAGATGCGGTTGTTGATCACGCCCTTGCCGGTGATCGTGCCCTTCTTGGAATTGTTGAAGGCACTGGCGTCGTCCTTGAAGTATTGGACGATGGTTCCGGGTTCGGGCCCCTCATAGAGGATCTTGGCCTTGCCCTCGTAGAGGCGGCGACGGCGGCTCATGGGGCTCTCTCCGGGGCGTCGGCGGAGGAGGCCCGCCGCACCCGTTTCTCAAGCCGGGTTCTAGCAGGCGCATCCCTTAGGGTGCAACACGCTGGGGCCTGCCGTCGCAGCCTCTTGTGGGTTACCACGCTCACCACCAAGTCACTGTCAATTCGCGCTTTTTTCGGTTAGATGACGCTGTAGTCAGATTACCGCAAGACCCTTTTCGGAGCCCGCGATGGCCGCCGCCCAGATCACTTATGACGCCGCCTACGACACCGTCGACCGTGACGACTTCCCGGCGATGATGGCGATCAACCGCTATGGCCGGCGGTCCGACGCCTTCGACCGCATCATTTCCCAGACCCACGACCATTTCTGGGACCCGCTGGACCCGACCTATATCGACTTCAGCCAGCCCTTCGACATGGCGACCACGCCGATCCTGCCGCTCGAGAACATCATGGAGCTCAAGAGCGCGGTGGCCGACGAGCTCGACGACCGCCAGAAGATCCAGCTCGCCAACGACGTCACCCACTGGTCGCTGTCGAGCCTGCTGCATGGCGAGCAGGGCGCGCTCTCGCTCTCGGCCAGCCTGTGCCACATCCTGCTCGACCCGGGCGCGCAGGAATACGCCGCCAACCAGGCCCGCGAGGAGGCCCGCCACGTCGCGGGCTTCACCCGGTACATTGGCGCGCGCTGGGGCGAGCCGCTGCCGGTCGGCGCCACGGTGGGCAAGCTGCTGACCGAGCTGGTCACCACGACCGAGGTCTACCGCAAGATTGTCGGCATGCAGATGCTGGTCGAGGGCTTGGCGATGGGCGCCTTCGCCACGCTCAACGCGCAAACCAACGATCCCGTGCTGCGCCGCCTGGTGCAGCTGGTGATGAGCGACGAGGCTTTCCATCACCGCTTCGGCCGTATCTGGGCGCAGCGCACCATCGGCAAGCTGACGCCGGAGGAGCACCAACGCGTCGAGGACTGGACCGCCGAGGTCTTCCAGGTGCTGTTCTTCAATCTAGTCAACGCCGAGCAGAAGCAGATCATCTACGGCAAGTACGGCCTCCACTGGGAGTGGGTACGCGACGCCATTCGCGAGGTGTTCTCGGACGAGGACCGTCGCCAGCAGCTCACCAACAGCACCAACATCTTCCGGGTGCTGATCAAGACCCTGCTGCATGCCGGCATCATCACCGACCGCACGCGGCCGCTTTATGCGGTGTGGGTCGACATGAAGGAACTGGCGAGTGACGGCGAGGAGATCCCCGGTGCCGCTGTGGCCGAAGAAACCATGATCATGCTGCGCGAGATCAACGCCAAGCGTAAGCGCATCGTCAGCAAAGATATCGGAGTGGCGGCGCAGTAGCCGGTTTGACTACCTCCTACCTTCCCCCTCCGGGGGAAGGTATGAGAACTCAAAGAGAGATGTGGTCAGAGTTGGTACCGCCCCTGCTCATCCGAGCCAGGGAATGGGCCGCCAGGTGATCCGACACCGCCTGCAATCCTGACAGCGGCTTGCCGTCGGCGGCGGCTTGGCAGACCGCGTCGATCGCCGGCAGCACGTCGCGCTGCAGGTCATGGCCCTCGACCAGCCAGCGCCCCATCCAGCGTTCGAGGTCGGCCGGTGGCCCGCCCGGCCATGACCTGCCCAACTGATATCGGATCGCCTTGCGCCAGCGCGATGACACCCTGACGCCATCTGACGCATGCCGCGCGGCGGGCTGGGACGGTGGCGGCGCCGTCGTCTCGACCGGCACCGGCTTGGCCGGATCCGCCGGATAGCGATGCCGCGCCCGGCGGCCGACCCGCTGGACCTGTTCCCAGTGGATCACCGAGAGGTAGTCCTGCCCTTCGACGGTAAAGATGCGCACCAGCCCGCGCGCCACCAATTCGTCGATCAGGCCGCGAATTGCGGCTTCGTCGATCGAATCGCCGGGAAACACCTGCATCCTGATGGTGCGCGGCCTGAGCGGCTGGACGCCGAAATCGTCGGCGAAGTTCCACAGGCCGAGAAACAGGAGGCGCGCGGTCATCGAGCAGTCGATGACGGCCTCCCAAGTCCAGAAGTCGGTGGGCAGCGTGCGGTCGCGGGACATGGCGGGGCTCCAGTCGAAAAGACTGGAGCAGGTGTACCGCCGAACGCCCGTCGTCTTCTATTTCCGCGGCTACGGCGCGCCTATCCGAGCATCCGTTGCTTGTGGCGCAGGGCTTTCTCTTGCCCCTGCGACGGTCGCCTCGGCGCAACTCGTCCACAGGCAAAGAGCGGATCGCCCACCTGTCGAGACGTGCCCAGCGGGCGCGCTCAGGGAGGCGAGGGCCGCTATGCCGGCTCGGTCAGCGCGGCGGCGAGCGCCATGCGCTCGCGGGGGCCGATGTTCATCGTGTCTTCGAGGTAGCGCTCGACGCTGCCCCAGCGGCCTTCGATCGTGTCGAGCGCGGCGCTGAGGAACGACGGCCGCACCTTGACCAAGGCGGCGCGCACCTCGTCGGGGAACTCCGAGATGGTCAATACCCTGGGTACGTAGTGATCGTTGCTCAGCAGGTAGTCCGCGACGATGACGTCGCGCGGCACGCCCAGCACCGAGAGGATTAGCGCCGCGGCGACGCCAGTGCGATCCTTGCCGGCGGCGCAGTGGAACAGCAGGGGCTTGTCGCCGGCGTTCAGCAGGCGCTCGAACATGCGGGCGAAGGCGTCGTGCTTCTCCAGCGCGTACCAGCGATAGGTCTGCTCCATCACATCCACGGCGACGGCGGCGTCGAGCGGCCCGCGCTCGCGGCGGCGGCGCAATTCCTCGGCCACGGTGGGTTCGATCGGCGAATGCAGGCGCACGCCGGGGGCGAAGGCCGGTGCGGCGGCGGCCTCGTTGACCCCGCGGAAGTCGACAATGGTGCCCAGATCCAGTGTGTCGAAGCGCGCGCGACCGGCCGGGCTGAGCTCGTCGAGATTGGCCGAGCGGTAGATGACGCCGCGCTTCACGTGGCGGCCGTCGCGCGTCGCGTAGGCGCCGACGCAGCGGACGTTGCTGGTGCCTTCGATGGGAATCAGGCGATCGTAGGTGGTCATGGCGCCGATGTAGGACGGGAGTGTTTCAGAATTGATACCGCCGCAGTCCGCCGTCCACGGGGATCACCGTACCGGTGATGTAGCCGGCGAGCGGCGAGGCGAGGAAGCAGACGAGTGCCGCGATCTCCTCCGGCTCGCCGTAGCGGCCGACCGGGATCTCGTTCTCCGACTGCCACTTGCGGTACTCGGGCGTGTAGTTGCGCAGGATCTGTTCGCTGTGGATGCGGCCGGGCGGGATGCAGTTCACGGTGACGCCGTGCTTGCCGACCTCGCGCGACAGGCCCTTCGACCAGGAATGCATCGCCGCCTTGGCGCAGAAGGCGCCGTTGATGCCGTCGGGCTCGGACTTGCCCGTGATGTTGACGATGCGGCCGAACTTGCGCTCGATCATGCCGTCGATCAGCCGATCGGCGATCTGACGCTGGCGCGTGAAGTTCAAGGTCATCGCCTCCTGCCACTGCGCCTCGTCGGTGTGCAGCTTGAAGTGGCGGCTGCCGCCGGCGTTGTTGACCAGGATGTCGACGCCGCCGAGTTCCTTGACCGCCGCGCCGGTGATGGTCGCCGGCGCGTCTTCGCGCATCATGTCGCACTCGATTAACGCCGGGCGCGCGCCGCCCGTCGCGACGATCTCATCGGCCAACGTCTCCAGCAGATTGCGCCGGCGCGCGACGACGGCGAGCTTCACGCCCTCCGCCGCCAATGCCTTGGCGATGCCGCGGCCGATGCCGATGCTGGCGCCGGTGACCAGCGCCGTGCGGCCGGCGAGCTTGAGGTCCATGTCGCCTACTTCGACTCTTCCATCACCTGCTTCTTGGCCTCGTCGATCAGCTTGTCCATCTGCTTGCGCACGACGCCGGCGTCGGCCGGCTTACCGGCGGCCTTCAGGTCGCCCAGCACCTTCTGCAGCACGTCGTCGTCGCCGGCCTTCTCGAAGTCGCTCATCACGACTTCTTTGGCGTAGGCGTCGGCGTCAGGGCCGGCCTTGCCGAGCTGCGCGGCGATCCAATGGCCGAGCAGCCGGTTGCGCCGATTGTTGACCTTGAACTGCAGGTCCTGATCGCGTTTGAACTTGTTCTCGAAGGCCTTTTCCCGCTCGTCGAAAGTGCTCATCGCGATCCGTCTCCCATGGTCCGTCCGGCGTCTCCGCCATGCCGGGTATATAGCGTCGACAGTGGGCATCCGCCACCCTGCGTGGCAGAGTATCCAATAAACCGGAGGAACAGGCATGAGCGACGATCTGGCGACCTGGCGCCAATGGATCGGACGGGGCGAGACGCGCGAGGACTTGGCCGCTCCTTTTCCGCCGCACGCGCTGATCCAGACTTTCGATACCGGTGATGCCCGCCTGAAGACGGGCGACGCGCTTCCGCCGCTATGGCATTGGCTCTATTTCCTCGACACTACGCCGCGGTCGAAGCTCGGGCCGGACGGGCTGCCGGGTCGCGGTGACTTCATGCCGCCGGTGAGCCTGCCCCGACGCATGTGGGCGGGCAGCCGTTTCACGTTCCACGATACGCCGCTGAAACTCGGCGACAGTCTGCGCCGCGAATCGGCGATCACCGCGATCGAGGGCAAGAGCGGCAGCACGGGCGAGATGGTGTTCGTGACCGTCCGCCACCGCATCTTCGGCGCAGCGGGCCTGGCGGTGGAGGAGGAGATCGACGGCGTCTATCGCGAGGCCGCCAAGCCGGGCGAGGTGCAGAAGGCCGGCCGTCCGGCGCCGACCGACCCGACCTGGAGCAAGACGATCACGCCCGATCCCGTCCTGCTGTTTCGCTTCTCGGCGCTGACCTTCAACCCGCACCGCATCCATTACGACCAGCCCTACACCACGACCACCGAAGGCTATCCCGGCCTGATCGTGCACGGCCCGCTGATGTGCCTGCTGCAGGTCGAGCTGGCGCGCCGCTCGGTGCCCGATCGCAGGATGAAGAGCTTCGCGTTGCGGGCGCTGGCGCCGGTCTACGACCGTGCGCCGTTCGACGTGCAGGCCAGGCGCGAGGCCGACGGCTCGGTGACGACCTGGATCCGCGATCCACACGGTGCGACGGCGCAGCAAGGTAAGGCGGTGTTCGCGTGACCGCCCTGATCGACAAGCTCGACCACTACCGCAGCTGGATCGGCAAGACCGATACCCGCGAGGATCTCGTCACCGCCTATCCCGTGCGCGCGATGATGGCGACGCTCGAGACCGGCGATCCCGCGCCGAAAAACGGTGACGAGCTGCCGCCCTACTGGCACATGTTCTATTTCCTCGAGGCTGCGCCGGCCTCGCAGATCGGCCCCGATGGCCATCCCAAGCGCGGCGGCTTCCTGCCGCCGGTCGAGCTGCCGCGGCGCATGAACGCCGGCAACCGTATCGAGCTGATCAAGCCGGTGCGCATCGGCGACACCATCAGCCGCGAAGCCAAGGTCACCGACGTGCAGGGCAAGACCGGCAGCAGCGGCGCCATGGTGTTCGTCACCGTGCGCAACACGATCAGCGGCAAGGACGGCCCGGCGATAGTGCACGAGCAGGACCTGGTCTATCGCGGCGATCCCGCGCCCGACGCGAAGCCGGCGGCGCCGAAGGCGGCACCAGCCGACGCGACCTGGTCGCGCGCGGTGACGCCTGATCCGGTGCTGTTGTTCCGCTACTCCGCGCTGGTCTTCGTCGGCCACCGCATCCACTACGACCTGCCCTATGTCACGCAGGTCGAGGGCTATCCCGGCCTGTTGGTGCACGGGCCATTGATGGGTCTGATGCAGCTCGAGCTGGCGCGGCGCGAGAATCCCGGCCGCCGCGTGGCGCGCTACGAGTTCCGCGCCACCAGCCCGGTCTATCACACCGCGCCTTTCACGGTGAACGCACGGGCGGAGAAGGACGGCACGGTTACGACCTGGATCGCCAACGCCCAGGGCGCGCTCTGCCAGCAGGGCAAAGTGACATTCGCGACATGAGGGCGGTTGCCGCGAAGAGGTGCTGACGCGGATCATCCTTCTCCCCGCGAAGGCGGGGAGAAGGTGCCGAGCGCAGCGAGGCGGATGAGGGGCTTTCAGGCCTCGCAACGCCTGTTGTGGTCGTCATGAGATCGCGAAGCCCCTCATCCGCCCTTCGGGCACCTTCTACCCGCCTTCGCGGGGAGAAGGAAAAAGGAGCCCCCCATGCCGCATGTATCGGAGATCACCGAGGACAACGGTGATCCCATTCTCAGCAAGGTCTTCGCGCGCCAGCGCGAGATGTTCGGCGACCTGCTCAATCCCACCAAGGTGATGGCGCATTGCCCGCCGATCCTGGAGGCCTCCGGTCGCCTGAGCGCGGCATTGGAACAGTCGAACCGACTGCCGGCCGGCCTGCGCGCGTTGCTCTATCTCAGGGTGGCGACCATCAACGGCTGTCCCTTTTGAATGGACATCAACGCATCACGTGTGATGCAGGCTGAGAAGGACGGCGAGGAGAAGATGCGCAACGTCGCGCGCTGGCGCGATGTGGCGATCTTCAGCGAGGCCGAGCGGCTGGCGCTGGAGTTCGCCGAGAAGGCGACCATCACTGGTCAGCGGGTCGAGCCGGCGCTGATCGCTAAGCTCAAGAAGCATTTCGACGATGCGCAGATCGTCGAGCTGTCGGCGGCCGTGGCGCTGGAGAATTTCCGCAGCAAGTTCAACGTGCCGCTCGGCGTCGAGGCCCAGGGCTTCTGCATTGTGCCGGCGCGTTGACCGCTCGTAGCTGCGGAAAATTGACCCCCGGTGCCATCCTGCCATGATGCGTCGGACGCAGTTCGGCGCGGATAGGACATGGCGGATTCGGCGGAAACCATAGCAAACCATAGAAACGGGGCACTGGCCGCCCCGTGGCGCATCGGAGTCGATGTCGGCGGCACCTTTACCGACCTGGTGCTGCAGGATGCGGCCGGTCGCATGGTGATCGGCAAGGTGCCCTCGGTGCCGGCCGATCCCAGCAAGGGCGTGCTCGACGCGGTGATCGATGTGGCGCGCAAGCAGGGCATGGCGGTACGCGACCTGCTGCGGGGCTGCGCCATGTTCGTGCACGGCTCGACCATAGCAACCAATACCATTCTCGAAGGCAAGGGCGCGCGGGTCGGCATGCTGACCACCGAGGGTCTGCGCGATTCGGTCGAGATCCGTCGCGGTTTGCGCGAGAACATGTGGGATCACCGCACGCCGTTTCCGCCGGTCCTGGTGCCGCGCTACCTGCGTCGCCCGGTGCGTGGCCGCATCGCCGCCGACGGCGGCGAGCTGGCGCCGCTCAGGATCGAGGACGTCGACGCCGCCATCGCCATGTTCCGCACCGAAGGTGTCGAGTCGGTGGCGATCTGCCTGATCAACAGCTACGCCAACGGCGCGCACGAGGCCGCCGCCGCGCGCCGCGTGCGCGAGGCCGACAACGCCTGGGCGGTGTCGGTGTCGAGCGAGATCATGCCCGTGGTCGGCGAGTATGAGCGCGGTTCGACCACGGTGGTCGACGCCTATGTCGCGCCGCGCGTGGCGCCCTACCTGCGCGCCCTCGACGAGAAGCTGCGGTCCGAGGGCCTGCCGCGCGGCCTGCTGCTGGTGCAGAGCAATGGCGGTGTCGCCTCGGTGGCGCAGGCGGCGACGCGGCCGGTGAACCTCGCGCTCTCGGGCCCGGCCGCCGGCGTCGGCGCGCTGGCGATGTTCGCGCGCGCCGCCGGCACCGATGATCTGCTGTCGATGGAGATCGGCGGCACGTCCTGCGACGTGATGCTGATGGCCGAGGGACGTGTCGCGGCGGCCGATCACCTGATGGTCGGTGGCTATCATCTCTCCACGCCGGCCATAGAAATCCATACTGTCGGCGCCGGCGGCGGCACCATCGCCGGCGTGGATGCCGCGGGCATGCTGTTCGTCGGCCCCAAGGGCGCCGGCGCGCGCCCCGGTCCGGCCTGCTATGGCTTCGGCAACACCGAGCCCACCGTCACCGACGCGCTGCTGGCGTTAGGCCGCCTGCGTCCCGGCCCGATCGCGGGCGGCGCGGTGACACTCGATGCGTCGCTGGCCGTGAAGGCGCTGGAGCGGGCTATCGGCCAGAAGCTCGGTCTGTCGGTCGAGCAGGCCGCGTCAGGCGTGATCCGCCTGGTCGAGCAGAACCTGCTGCACGCCGTCGAGCGCATCTCGATCGAGCGCGGCGTCGACCCGCGTCGCCTGACTCTGGTCGCGGCAGGCGGCGCGGGCCCAATGCACGGTGTGTCAGTCGGTCGCGCGTTGGGTTGCAAGCGCGTGTATGTGCCGCGGGTCGCCGGCGCCTTCTGCGCGCTGGGCATGTTGCATACGGATGCGCGCCAGGACTGGCTGCGCGTCTATGACGGCGACATCGACTCGCTCGATCCCGCCGCGCTCGCCACCGCCTTCGCCGTGATGGAAACCGAGGCGCGGCGCACCCTGCACGCGGAAGGCTTCGGCAACGATCGCCTGCGGGTCGTGCGCGCGCTCGACTTGCGCTATCCCGGCCAGCAATCCTCGTTGCAGGTCGATCTGCCTGAAGCGGGCTTCGATGCCGCCGCCGTGCGCCAGGACTTCGAGGCGCAGCACCAGCGGCTGTTCGGCCATATCCAGCCCGGCGGCCGTATCGGCGTCGGCGCGCTGCGCGTCGCCGGCATCGGCCAGGTCGGCGCGGTCGATCCGCAGGGGCCGTCGGCGGCGACAGGCGAGGTGAAACCCATCGCTATGCGCCGCGTGTGGATCGGCGAGACGGAAGGCTGGGCCGACGCCAAGGTCTACGCTGGCGCCGATCTGCGGTCAGGCCACGTGCTGCAGGGTCCGCTCATCGTCGAGGAGGCCACCACCACCGTCTTCGCCGGCCCGCGCGACACGCTCCGTGTCGACGCATCGGGCAATTTCGACATCGCGCTGGAGTAGCCATGACCGTCGATCCGACCACGCTCGATCCCATCGCGTTGGCGCTGGTGCAGAACCGGCTCGATCACATCAGCCGCCAGATGGGCTGGGTGATGACGCGCACCGCGCGCAGCCCGATCTTCAACCAGAGCCACGACTTCTCGTGCTTCCTCGCCGATGCGCACGGTACCCTGATCAGCCAGGCCGATGGTATCCCGATCCACACCGGCGGCGGCGGCTTCGCGGTGCGAGCCGTGCTCAAGACCTTCGGCGGGCGCATCGAGCCCGAGGACGTCTTCCTGCTCAACGATCCCTACGAGGCCGGCGGCAACCACCTGCCGGACTGGGTGATCGCGCGGCCGGTCTTCGTCGAGGGCACGCTTGCGGCCTTCGCCTGCAACCGCGCGCATCAATCCGATATCGGCGGCGGCGCGGCCGGCACCTACAATTCGGAGGCCACCGAGATCTATCACGAGGGCATCCGGCTGCCGGTGCTGAAGCTGGTCGAGCGCGGCGTGTTGCGCGAGGACCTCTGGGCGCTGCTGAAGCTCAACTGCCGCACGCCGGAGCTGCTGGACGGCGACGTGCGCGCGATGATGGGCTCGACGCAGATCGGCGCCGAACGGCTGCGCGCGCTACTCGAGGAATACGGGCTGCGGCGCGGCCTGGTGCTGATCGAGGGCGTGCTGGCGCATGCCGATCGCAGCTTCCGCAACGCGCTGGCCAGCCTGCCCCGGGGCGTGTGGCGCGGCGAGGAGCGCACCGACAACGATTGCTTCGAGACGCGCGATGTGTGGATTCGTGTCGCGCTCGACCTGCGCGACGACGGGCTCACCGTCGACTTCACTGGCACCGATCCGCAGATCAGGGGCTTCAAGAACAGCTCGGTCGCCAATACCTGGTCTGCGGTCTACATGGCGCTGGCTTCGTTTTTCGATCCCGCGCTGCCGCGCAACGAGGGCACATTCCGCTGCGTGAAGATCATCGCGCCCGAGGGCACGATCGTGAACGCGCGGCCGCCGGCGGCCATGACAATGAACACCGTGTTCATCGCGCACGAGATCGTGCACGCGATCTGGAACGCGCTGGGCAAGGCCTCGCCCGAGCGCGCCTGCGCCGGCTGGGGCAAGAGCATCCACAACGGCAGCGCCGGGCGCATCGGCACTGACCGCCCCTACGTCGCCTATCACTGGCATTCGATGGCCGGCGGCGGCGCGGTCGACGGCCGCGACGGCTTCAACCAGATCGGCCACCTGATCGCGCTCGGCGGCCTGACCATTCCCAACGTCGAGGGCTACGAGCGCAGCTATCCGCTGCGGATCACCAAGCACGAGTTCCGCACCGATGCCGCCGGCGCCGGCAAGTATCGCGGCGGCACCGGCATCCAATATGAGGTCGAGGTGCTCGAGCCGGCGGAGTACTCGTTCCGCGGCGAGGGGCTGAACTACCAGACCGGCTTCGGCATCCAGGGCGGTGGCACGGGGGCGCCGGGCAAGATGGAGCTGACGCTCGCCGACGGCACGGTGATGGCCGCGCCGAAGTACGCCGTGCGCCGCATCGCGCAGCCACTGACCGAGCGCGCGCTGTCACCCGGCGGTGGCGGCTGGGGCAGCCCGCTGGAGCGCGATCCCGAGCGCGTGCTGCGCGACGTGCGCGACGAAGTCGTCAGCCCCAAGGCCGCCAACGACGTCTATGGCGTGGTGCTGAGCGCCGACGGGCGCAGCGTTGACGCGATGGCTACCGGTCTACGGCGACAGGCGTTGGGGCTCGCGGGACATTGAACAAGAAGCCGGGCGTGATTATGTTTGTTGCGAATTGGAGACTTCAAATGCCGGCCGCCTCGCCACCGTCGCGTAAGCCCGTCGCCGCCCCGTCGCGCACAAAGAGCGCGAAGGCGCTTGAATCCTTGCGCGCCATGCAAAGGATCGCGGCCGCTACCGGCGCCGACAAGATTACCGAGGAAGAGATCCGGCGGGAAATCGCGGCGGCGAGACGTGTGCGGAAGCAAAGCCGTTCGTGAGTGAAACAAGACTCGTTCTAGACACGAACGTTATCGTTTCCGCCGCGCTGAAGCCGAACGGTAATGAGGCATGGGCGCTGCGTTATGCGTTGCGGCCACCGGCGGCGCTCTTTGTGACCGATGCCATTGTGGCGGAGTATGCGGACGTCTTGACGAGACCAAAGTTCAGGTTCCCTCCTGGTCTCGTTCAAAAGTTCCTGGAGGATCTGTTTGCGGCGTCACACCGCGTCGAGCCGACACCCGGCATCGACTTCTGCGTGCTTGACGCTTCCGACAACGACTTCGTGGCGTGCGCCGACGCGGCGAACGCGCACTATCTCGTCACGGGCAACCTCGCCCATTTCCCTGCGGCGGCGTGGAAGACGACGATGATTCTCAACGCACGGGATTTGCGAGCGCGTTTGGGCGCTGCGGACGACGCCGGAAGGATACCTTCCTAACCAAACACCCGCCGGAAGATCGTGTCGACCTGCTTGGTGTGATAGCCCATGTCGAACATCGCCACGATCTCGTCGTCCGACAGGAACTGGCGGATCTCCTTGTCGGAACGGCAGAGCGCCATGAAGGCGGCGTTGCCCTTCCAGCCCTCCATGGCGTTGCGCTGCACGGCGGCGTAGGCGTCCTCGCGGCTCATGCCCTTCTGCGTCAGCGCCAGCATGACGCGCTGCGAGAACACCAGCCCGCCCAGCGAGTCGAGATTGCCTTTCATGCGCTCGGCGTAGACGACGAGGTTCTCGACCACGCCGGCGAGGCGGTTGAGCGCGAAGTCGAGCGTCACCGTGGCGTCGGGGCCGATCATGCGCTCGGCCGAGGAGTGCGAGATGTCGCGCTCGTGCCACAGCGTGATGTTCTCCAGCGCCGGCGTCACATAGGCGCGCACCATGCGCGACAGCCCGGTGAGGTTCTCGGTCAGCACCGGGTTGCGCTTGTGCGGCATCGCCGAGCTGCCCTTCTGGCCGGCCGAGAAGAACTCCTCGGCCTCGCGTACCTCGGTGCGCTGCAGGTGGCGGATCTCGGTGGCGAGGTTCTCCATGCAGCCGGCGATCACGCCCAGGGTGGCGAAGAACATCGCGTGGCGGTCGCGCGCGATGATCTGCGTCGACACCGGCTCGATCGTCAGCCCGAGCACCTTCGCCACATGCGCCTCGACGCGCGGATCGATGTTGGCGAAGGTGCCGACCGCTCCGGAGATCGCGCAGGTCGCGACGTCAGCGCGCGCGGCCACCAGGCGCAGCTTGCAGCGGCTGAAGATGGCGTAGTGGCCGGCGAGCTTGACGCCGAAGGTCGTGGGCTCGGCGTGGATGCCGTGGCTGCGGCCGATGGTCGGCGTCATCCTGTGCTCCAGCGCGCGCTTCTTCAGCGCCGCCAGCACGCGGTCGAGGTCGGCGAGCAGGATGTCGGCGGCCTGGGTGAGCTGCACCGCCAGCGTCGTGTCGAGCACATCCGACGAGGTCAGGCCCTGGTGCACGAAGCGCGATTCGGGCCCGATGAACTCGGCCAGCCAGGTCGTGAAGGCCAGCACGTCGTGCTTGGTGACGCGCTCGATGGCGTCGATCTTGTCGATCTCGGCGGCCGGGTCGGCGGCCATCGCCGCCATCGCCTTCGTGCCGCCGGCGCGGATCGCTTTGGCCGATTCTTTGGGGATAATGCCCAGCTCGCCCATGGCGTCGCAGGCATGCGCCTCGATCTCGTACCAGATACGGAAGCGATTCTGCGGCTCCCAGATGGCGACCATCTCGGGGCGGGAATAGCGGGGGATCATCGAGGCCTCGGGCGCTTTTTTTCGAGGTCTTTTACCCCCTTGCCTATACGACCGCCATGGTAACTGTGGATGCTCGATGATCAGGCTCGACCGCCGCCCATTGCGGGATCGCTACGACCCGGGCGCGCCTCAGCGGCTGCAGGACTGCGCTGTGGATGATGCGCGCGGCGTCCTCATCCACTGGACGACGGAAGGCAGCTGGGAGCCCGCCGGAGAGGTCGGCTTCGCCTATGTCGCGCGCTCGCTGGCCTTTCCGTTCCTGGTCAATACCGGCGGCGAGAACGCCAGCGAGGGCCGCCAGCAGGATGGCCGGCTCTTCGTGTTCCCCCATGGCTTGCGGAAGGTGCCGGCCGCGCGGCTGCGCGAAGACGTCGTGCGGCATATCGCCGTCGATATCGAAGCGGCCTTGCCGCTATGGCCGGAGCTCATCGCCGGAGAGGGGCCGAGAACGGTGTATTTCTGGTTTCCACGATGGCACTCGATTTTCAGCAAGGGCAGCGTCGAGTTCCCCTCCCATGTCGACCCTGCCTGGTTTGGAGAGCGTCTGTGTTTCAGCTGACGATACGGCCGATCGCCGAGTTTTCCGCCGCCGACCGCCGCGCCGTCCGCGGTGTCTTCACCGATATCGACGAGACCGTCTCGACCGACAGCCGGCTGACCGGCGAGGCTTATGCGGCGCTGGAGCGGCTGAAGGTGGCCGGGCTGATGGTGATCCCGGTGACCGGCCGGCCGGCGGGCTGGTGCGATCTGATCGCCCGGTTCTGGCCGGTCGACGCCGTGATCGGCGAGAACGGCGCCTTCTGGATGTGGCTCGATCGGTCGGCCGGTCGGCTGCGTACCCGCTATGTCCAGGACGAGGCGACGCGCGCCGAGGGGCGGCGGCGCCTGGAGGCGGTGAAGGCCGATGTGCTGCGCGAGGTACCCGGGGCGGGCATCGCCTCGGACCAGCCATACCGGGCGGCCGACCTGGCCATCGATTTCTGCGAGGACGTGCCGGCCCTGCCGCGCGCCGAGGTCGACCGGATCGTCAGCATCTTCGAGCGCCACGGCGCGCAGGCCAAGATCAGCTCGATCCACGTCAATGGCTGGTTTGGCGATTACGACAAGCTGACCACGACGCGGCTGATGATGGCCGAGCTGTACGGTGTCGATCTGGAGGCCGCCCGAAGCGAGTGGGTATTCAGCGGCGACTCGCCCAACGATTCGCCGATGTTCGGCTTCTTCCCCAACGCCGTGGGCGTGGCCAACGTGGCGGATTTCGCCGACAGGATGCCGCACCTGCCGCGCTGGATCACGCGCGCCCGTTCGGGCGCGGGCTTCGCCGAAATGGCTCGCGCGTTGCTCGACGCGCGTCGTTAGCTTGACCCTGCGCGCCGGCTGGCCGACTGTACGGCCGGACGGCGATGCCGCCATACGGGGAGATTTTCTGATGCGCCTTTGCACCATCCAGCGCGACGGCAAGGCCGTCGTCGGCGTCAAGACCGACGCGGGAATCATCGATCTCAGCAAGCAGATGCCCAGAGGGCCGAAATCCGTCGTCGAGATCCTGGCCGGCGGCAAGGCCGTGCAGGACGCGGTCAAGAAGGCCTGCGCCAAGCCCAAGGCCGGCGCCGTGGTCAAGGAGAAGCAGGCCAAGTACCTGCCGCCGATCCCCAACCCCGGCAAGATCCTGTGCATCGGCCTGAACTACCGCAAGCACGCCGAGGAGACCAACAACCCGATCCCGGCCTACCCGATTGTCTTCTGCCGCTTCAACAACACGCTGGCGGCGCACAACGCGCCGATGCTCTCGACCACGCATTCCGAGCAGTACGACTGGGAGGCCGAGCTGGCGGTGATCATCGGCAAGCGCACGCGCAACATCCCCAAGGAGAAGGCGCTCACGGCGGTGGCCGGCTATAGCGTGTTCAACGACGGCTCGGTGCGCGACTGGCAGCGCAAGTCGGGCGGCCAGTTCACGCTCGGCAAGAACTTCGACGGCTCCGGCGGCTTCGGCCCCGACATCGTCACCTCGGACGAGCTGCCCAAGGGCGGCGCGCCGCTGCGCATCATGTGCCGGCTCAACGGCGAGGTCATGCAGGACAGCAACACCGAGGACATGATCTTCGACACGGTCACGCTGGTGTCGGAGCTGTCCAAGGTCATGACGCTCGAGCCGGGCGATATCATCATCACAGGCACGCCCTCCGGCGTCGGCGCCGGCCGCACGCCGCCGGTGTGGATGAAGCCGGGTGACGTCTGCGAGGTCGAGATCGAGAAGATCGGCGTGCTGCGCAACCCGATCAAGGCCGGCAAGTAGCAGCGCCCGTCGTCTCCTGAAACGCCAAGCGCGCCCCGCGGGGCGCGCTTTTCTTTTCTGTCATTCCGAGCGTAGCGAGGAATCTCGATGAGGCCTGGATCCCTCGCTACGCTCGGGATGACAGCATGCGTTAGTGCCGCAGGATCTGCCCCAGGAACGTCTTGGTTCGCTCGTTCTGCGGGTTGTTGAAGAACGCCTTGGGCTCGTTCTGCTCGACGATCTCGCCGCGGTCCATGAAGATCACCCGATCGGCGACCGCCTGGGCGAAGCCCATCTCGTGCGTCACCACCAGCATGGTCATGCCTTCGCCGGCGAGCTCGACCATGACGTCGAGCACCTCCTTGACCATCTCGGGGTCGAGCGCCGAGGTCGGCTCGTCGAACAGCATGATCTTGGGCCGCATGCACAGCGCGCGCGCGATGGCGACGCGCTGCTGCTGACCGCCGGAGAGCTGGCCGGGATACTTCTGCGCCTGCTCGGGGATGCGCACACGTTTGAGCAGGCTCATGGCGATCTCCTCCGCCTCCTTCTTGGGCATCTTCTTCACCCAGATCGGCGCCAGCGTGAGGTTCTCCATGATGGTCAGGTGCGGGAAGAGGTTGAACGACTGGAACACCATGCCGACCTCGCGGCGGATGGCCTCGATGTTCTTGACGTCGTTCGACAGCACGACCTTGTCGACCTTGATCTCGCCCTGCTGATGCTCCTCGAGCCGGTTGATGCAGCGGATCAGCGTCGACTTACCCGAGCCCGAGGGCCCGCAGATCACGATCTTCTCGCTCTGCTTCACCGACAGGTTGATGTCAGTCAGCACGTGGAACTGGCCGTACCACTTGTTGACGTTGGTCAGGCGGATGACCTCGGGCTGGTCCGAAAGGTCGCGCGCGGTGAGTGCCATCGTGAACTCCGTCCCCGCGGCCTTAGCGCCGCACGCTCTTGTTCATCTCGCGCTCGAGATACTTGCTGTAGCGCGACATCGAGTAACACATGATGAAATAGATGACCGCCAGGAAGACGTGGATCTCGTTGGCGAAGCCCGACCAGTTGCGATCGACGATCGCCTGCTCGCCGGCGTTCAAGAGGTCGAAGATGCCGATGATCAGCACCAGCGACGTGTCCTTGAAGAAGCCGATGAAGGTGTTGACCAGCGGCGGGATCACCACCTGCAGCGCCTGCGGCAGGATGATGAACAGCGTCTTCTGGGCGTAGTTCAGGCCCATCGCGTCGGCGGCCTCGTACTGGCCCTTGGGGATCGACTGCAGGCCGCCGCGGATGATCTCGGCGATATAGGCGCCGGCGAACAGGGTCACCGCCACCAGCGCGCGCAGGAACTTGTCGATGGTCATGCCCGTGGGCAGAAACAACGGCAACATCACCGAGGCCATGATCAGCAGCGAGATCAGCGGCACGCCGCGGATCAGCTCGATATAGCCGACGCACAGGCCCTTGATCAGCGGCAGCTTCGAGCGCCGGCCCAGCGCCGCCAGGATGCCCAGCGGGAAGGCCAGCGCCAGGCCGTAGGAGGCCAGGATCAGGGTCACCGGCAGGCCACCCCATTTCGCGGTCTCGACGTAGCTGAGGCCCAGAACGCCGCCGAACATCAGCGTCAGCGTCACCGCGGTGCCGACGATCCAGATCACCGCCAGCCACCAGTTCCAGAACCGCCGGTCGCAGCTCAGGATCAGCATGGCGACGCAGGAGATGCAGGCGAATAACGGCCGCCAGTGCTCGGCGAAGGGATAGGTGCCGAAGAAGATCAGGCGGTATTTCTCGACCACGAAGGCCCAGCAGGCGCCGTCGGGGCTGATCTTGGCGCATTCCGGCCCGTTCTTGGCGTTGACGACCGACTTGAACAGCGCCCAGTCGAGGAAGTTCCACAGCCCCAGCCCGATCAACACAACCAGCACGACGGTGATGATCGAATTGACGACGCTGTTGAACAGGTTGCGCCGCATCCAGCCGATGGCGCCCGGCGCCTCGGACGGCGGCGGGCGGTAGACGCGGGCGGGTGCGCTCTGGGCGATGTCGGCCATGGTCTAGCGCTCCACCAGAGCGATTTTTTTATTGTACCAGTTCATGAACAGCGAGATCGACAGGCTGACACTGAGGTACGCGGCCATGATGAACAGGATGCCCTCGATCGCCTGGCCGGTCTGGTTGATGGTGACGTTCACCGAAGCGACCAGGTCGGGATAGCCGATGGCGATCGCCAGCGAGCTGTTCTTGGTGATGTTGAGGTACTGGCTGGTCATCGGCGGCACGATCACGCGCATCGCCTGCGGCAGCAGCACCAGTCGCATGACCTGGCCGCGCGTTTGCCCGGTCGCCAGCGCCGCCTCGGTCTGGCCGCGATGGATGGCGAGGATACCCGAGCGCACGATCTCGGCGATGAAGGCCGAGGTGTAGAGCACCAGGCCGACCAGCAGGGCGATGAACTCCGGCTGCAGCACCGAGCCGCCGGCGAAGTTGAAGCCCGAGAGCGCCGGCACGCTGAGCTTCGTCGGCGCGCCGCCGAGCAGCCAGACGAGCAGCGGCAGGCCGATGATGATGCCAAAGCCGGCCCAGATGCGTGGGAATTGCTGGCCGGTCAGCTCCTGGCGCTTGCGCGCCCAGCGAGCGACCGCCCAGGCCACGCCGATGCCGACGAGGAAAGCGAGCCCGATATAGGGATGCACCGGATCGGCCACCGGCACCGGCATATAGAGGCCGCGGTTGGACATGAAGAACGCGTCGAACAGATTCCACGCCTGACGTGGCCCCGGTAGCGATTCGCGGATGTACTTGGCGATCAGCAGCAGCCACAGCAGCAGCGGCACGTTGCGGAACGCCTCGACATAGATCTCGCAGATCTTGGCCAGCAGCCAGTTGCTCGACAGCCGACCGATGCCGATCAGCGTGCCGAGGATGGTGGCCAGCACGATGCCGATGACCGCCACGCGCAAGGTATTGACGAGGCCGACCAAAAGAGCGCGGCCATAGGTGTCGGCGGCGGAGTAGGGGATGATCGTGTCGCCGATCTCGAAGCCCGCCTCCTTCTCGAGGAAGCCGAAGCCGCTGGCGATCTTCTGCCGCTCCAGGTTGGCCATCGTGTTCTGCACGAGATAGACAACCAGCAGGACAAACAGGCCGATGACGAAGAGCTGGAAGAACCAGCCACGAATCACCGGGTCGTTCCAAGGCGCTACTCTTGGTTTTGGCGGAGCGCTTTCGAAGCGGGCGTCGACGGTCATCGTCGGACCTCAGGAGCTGCGCAGATACAAGACGGGCGCCGCCGGCGTCGGCCGACGGCGCCCGCTGATGGCTAGCGCACCGGCGGCGCGTACTGGATACCGCCCTGGGTCCACAGCTTGTTCAAGCCGCGGTCGAGCTTCAGCGCACTGCCGGCGCCGAGATTGCGCTCGAACGACTCGCCGTAGTTGCCGACCTGCTTGATGATGCGATAGGCCCATTCCTCGTCGACGCCCAGCGCCTTGCCCATGCCCGGCGTGACGCCCAGCAGGCGCTTGATCTGCGGATCGGGGCTGTTCTTCATCTCGTCGACGTTCTTCGAGGTGATGCCCTTTTCCTCCGCCTCGATCATGGCGTAGACCGCCCAGCGGATGATGTCGCCGAACTGGTTGTCGCCGTGCCGGAAGGCCGGCGCCAGCGGCTCCTTGGAGATCAGCTCGGGCAGTAGGACGTAGTCGTCCGGCTTGGGCGCGCGGGTGGCGCGCGAGGAGGCGAGGCCCGTGGCGTCGTTGGTATAGACGTCGCAACGGCCGTTGTAGAAGGCCTGCTCGAGCTCGTCGCGGCTCTCGATCACCACCGACTTGAAGTCCATCTTGTTGGCGCGGAAGTAGTCGGCGAGGTTGAGCTCGGTGGTGGTGCCGGGCTGCACGCAGACCGTGGCGCCCTTGAGATCCTTGGCGCTCTTCACGCCGAGCTTCTTCGGCACCATGAAGCCCTGGCCGTCATAGACGGTGACGTGGCCGAAATCGAGGCCCAGCGCGGTGTCGCGGGTCAACGTCCACGTCGTCGTGCGCGACAGCAGGTCGACCTCGCCCGACTGCACCTGCTGGAAGCGCTGCTGGGCGCTGGCCGGGACGTACCTGACCTTTTCCGAGTCGCCGAGGATCGCGGCGGCGATGGCGCGGCAGACATCGACGTCGATGCCGCTCCACTTGCCGTCGGAGCCCAGCAGATAGAAGCCGGCGCTGCTCGGGCCGACGCCGCAGATCAGCTGGCCGCGGGCCTTGATCGCGTCAAGGTCCTTGCCGGCATGGGCGGCGCCGGCGACCGCCATAGTGGTCGCCAACGCGGCGGTGGCCGCGAGCGTGCGGATAATGCGCATACAATCTCTCCCTGTCGTGTTCGTTCCGTCCGAACCGTTCGTCCGTCTAACCAGTGAACGGGTGCCGCAGCAAGAAGCGTGCCTCAACTGATGACTGACGGCGTTGCCCTCTCCCTTGTCGCGCCACTCCCATTCTTGTTGGTTGTGGCGATGCTGGCACGGGCATTGTCGCGGTGCAATTTGATTCATGACATGTGGCGGTGGAGCGCAAACGAAATCGGCCTCCCGCTGGGGAGGCCGATCGCTTGATCGCGGCTACAGCCGCCGGCGCGGTGGTCCTAGCGGATCGGCGCGGCGTACTGCAGGCCGCCCTGGGTCCATAGCGCGTTCAGGCCCCGCTCGAGCTTCAGCGGCGTGTTCTTGCCGACGTTGCGCTCGAACATCTCGCCGTAGTTGCCCACCTGCCGGATGACTTTCACCACCCAGTCCTCGTCGACACCCAGCGCCTTGCCCATGCCGGGGGTGACGCCGAGCAGGCGCTTGATCGAGGGATCGGCGCTCTTGAGCATCTCGTCGATGTTCTTCGAGGTGATACCCTTCTCCTCAGCCTCGAGCTGGGCGTTGAAGGTCCAGCGCACGATATCGGCCCACTGGTTGTCGCCGTGGCGCACCGCCGGTCCGAGCGGCTCCTTGGAGATGATCTCCGGCAGGATCAAGTGATCATCGGGGTTCTGGGCGCGCGTGGCCCGGGTCGCGGCGAGGCCCGAGGCGTCCGTCGTGTAGACGTCGCAGCGGCCGCTGAAATACGCCTGCTCGACCTCCTCGAGCCGCTCGATCACGACCGGCTTGAAGTCCATCTTGTTTGCGCGGAAGTAGTCGGCGAGGTTGAGCTCGGTGGTGGTGCCGGGCTGCACGCAGACCGTGGCGCCTTTGAGCTCCTTGGCGCTCTTCACGCCGAGCTTCTTCGGCACCATGAAGCCTTGGCCGTCGTAGTAGGTGACGCCGGTGAAATCGAGGCCCAGCGAGGTGTCACGAGTCATCGTGATCGTGGTGTTGCGCGACAGGATGTCGACCTCGCCGGCCTGCAGGGCGGTGAAGCGCTGCTGCGCCGAGAGCGGCACGAACTTGACCTTCTTGGAATCGCCCAGCAGCGCCGCGGCCACCGCCTTGCAGACGTCGACGTCGAGGCCCGTCCATTCGCCCTTGCTGTCGGCCAGCGAGAAGCCCGCCAGGCCGGTGCTGACGCCGCACAGGATCTGGCCGCGCGCCTTGATGGCGTCGAGGTCCTTGCCGGCGTGCGCTACGGTGGCGAAACCGGCGAGTCCGACAGTGGCGAGCGTCATCGCCAGCGTCCGTTTCAGCATGGTGTCAGTCCCTTCGATGTGAGTTCGCGGCGTGTCCGAGCCCACCGGACAGGCCTGCCGCCTTGCGGCGCAATGCGCGCACAATAGGCAGATGAAAAGCGCCGCGCAACGGAACCGGCGCGGCGCCAACGATGTCGTGAAGATGCAGGCTCCGGCCTCGCCCCTCCGCGGAGGGGACAAGGCGTATCGCTAAATCCGATCGCCGGAGGCCGGCTGGAAACCGCGCTGGGCGCCCCGGCTCAACTCGTTGCCGCGCCGCTGCCACTCGCGGAAGGCGACCAGGTCCTGGCCAACGAGGTTGCCGCTGCCGGCTTGCACGTAGGGTGACGGGTCGACGAACTGACCATCGATGAGGACGCAGAAATGCAGGTGCGGGCCGGTCGAGCGGCCGGTGCTGCCGACATAGCCGATAACCTCGCCGCGCCGCACCCGCGTGCCCGGCTTGGCCGTGGCCGCGAAGGTCGACATGTGGCTGTAGGTGGTCGCCAGCTTGTCGTTGTGGATGATGCGCACCGTGCGGCCGTAGTTGTAGTACCAGCCGGCATAGTCGATGACGCCGTCGGCCGCGGCCATGATCGGCGTGCCCGTCCTGCCCTCGATATCGATGCCGTTGTGGAAGGCGTAGCCGCCGCGATGCCACAGACGGCGATAGCCGAAGGGCGAGGAAATGCGGCTCTCGACGGGCAGCAGCATGGCGCCGCCGCCGACGCGGGCGCCGTTGTCGTCGAAGAAGCCTTCGGGCTGGTTCTGGGGCGAGAACCACCAGATCCGCGCCCGGCGGCTGTCGTCGTAGATCGAGGCGGCGACCATGGTGACGTGACCATCGGCGCCGCGCTGGCGCACGATCTCGACATTGGCGGCGGCCAGGTTGAGGCCGGCCGGCGCCACGGCGGCCAACGCCGCGGCGGTGGCCTGGGCCGAACCGGCGTCGAGGCCGGCGCCGGACAGGGCACCCGCGGCATTGCCGTTGGCCCGCACGCGATAGACGCCGGGTCCGGCGGCGACGGGCACGCCACGCGGCGCGCTGGACAGACGCGGTGCCACCGGGCTGTCGCTGGGCGCGCGCCAGCGGCGCGGATCGTCATCGCTCTGCACCCCGTCAGCCGAGGTCTGCGGCGCCGGCGCGGCGGCGACCTGCGGGGCGGCGGCCGCGGCGGGCGCGCCGTTGACCAGCGTGAACTGGCCGGCATCGCCGCGCTGCAACTCGAAGGACGCGCCGGCGCTGTTGAACAGGCGGACGTTCTCGAGCTGGCGGCCACCGGCACCCGGGATGGCCGCGCCGATCATGGCGCGACCCGAGGTCAGGGCCGTCGGCCGGGCGGCGAGCTCGCTCTCGATCGCCCGGGCGGCGGCTTCAGCGTCGACCTTGGCGACGCCCAGCGCCGTCAGGTGTTCGGCCCAGCTCCGCTGCGGATTGATGGCAAAGGCCGAGGCCTCGCCGCCCGGGACCGCGCCCTTATAGGTGTTGGTAGGGGGCGTCGGTGGCCGGCGCATGGCGGCGGTCGCGGTCGTCCCGCGATTCGTCGGCACGCCGCGATAGACGGTCGGCTTGTTGGTGGTGGTGCTGGCCTGTGGCGGCCGCACCTGAAGCTGGGTGGGCTTCGCTTGGGCAAAACTCTCGTGCGCGACGAGCAGGCTGGCGGCCGACGTCGCGACGACTGTCGCAACGGCGAGGGAGCGCCAACGGCGCGCGATCGTCTCTGGCATGAAACCCCTTCCCGCTTGGTCCCGAACAGGGATGTTACGCCACACTATCTGTCTTGATTGTCGGGACGGGGTGGGTCGATCCGCGACGGCGCGTGGATCGGCCGGCCCTGTCCAAAACTTGACCCTCTTGGAGCACGGCAAATTTGGGCTGTAAAGCCATAATCGTGACAATATTGCCACACTGTGACTGCGCAGACACAGCTCCTGTGGATAGGAAATCCGTGCTTTTTCAGCGGGATAGAGGCAATCGGCCTGGGGATGTACCGAATGCCGCAGTTCAGGCGTTGGGCACGGTCCAGGTCGCGTCCTCATCGAGCGGATAGACCGGACGCGGCAGCTTGGTCCAATTGAAGTTCGCGAGATTGGGCGAGGTCAGGCCGGGATTATCGACCTCGATGATGTTGTCCGACGTGGTGAACTGGTCGAAGCCGGCGCGGAAATGACCGCGACTCTTCACGCAGAGAGTCCGCGCCGTCGCCAGAATGTCGGGATCGAAGACCTCGAGCTGCATCGGATCGAGGCATTGCTGGCGCAGGGTGATCACCGCGACGCGGATGCCGCCGAGATCGAGCAGGGCGGCCGGACCAAGATCGGAGGCTACGCCGCGGATCAGGCCGCGGCGGCCGACGAAGGGGCCATCGTGCAGCTTCAGGACGGTGGCGTCGGCCTCCCAGGGCTGAGAGAAGGACTGCGTTTCGGCCCTGTTGAAGCTGGCGCGGAAATGCGCGCCTTCGCCCAACCGATGCGCCTCGGCGGCGAGCGGCGGATCGTTGATCAGGCCAAACAGGACACCTTGCGCGTTCGCCGCCTTGAGCGCCTTGAGCAGGTACATGGTGTTGCCGCGCGCGCCGCCACCGGGATTGTCGGCGCAGTCGGCGAGGATCAGCCTGGGCTTCGAGGCGTCGAGGCCGGTCTCGACGGCGCGCCGCACCGCGGCGTCGAGCGAGGTCATGGTGCGCTTGAAGCGCTGGCGCATGCCCCAGGCCTTGGTGCCGATCTCCAGCGCCACGGCGCGGCCGGGCGTCACGTCGGTGCCGCGCACCGTAACGATGGTGCACAGCCCGTTGAGCGGCGAGTCCGCGAAGGCGAAGCCGGCCATGACGGAGACGTTCATGATCGGCCCGCCCAGCTTGGTCTGGCCGTACTGGATCAGGTCGGCATAGGGCCCCTGGTTGGGGCCGGCGGCGGTCAGCAGCGAGATCGGCGGCGAAACGATCGGCGTCTTGACGATGGTGCAGCGCGTACGCGTGCCGCCCAGGACCTCGCGCATGTGGCGGGCGGACTCGATGCCGCGCTCGCGGATGTCGGTATGCGGGTTCTCGCGATACCCGACATAGACACTGATGGCCTCGACCAGGCGCTCCGAGACATTGGCATGCAGGTCGAAAACGCCGATCACCGGCACGTCGCGGCCGACGACGCGGCGGACCATGGCGTAGATCTCGCCGTCGGGATCGTCGTTGCCCACCGCCAGCGCCGCGCCGTGCGAGGAGACATAGACCGCGTCGAGCGGCAGGTTGCGTTTCAGTCCGGCCTCGAAATCGGCCATCAGCTCGGCGAAATAGCCCGCCTCGACCGGCCCGCCGGGCTGCGCCTGGGCGACGCGCAGCGGGATCGGCATCCAGGCGCCGGTGCGGTCCATCTCGGCGACGAAGCCCGGCAGGTCCGGCAGCATCATCGAGGCCGGCAGGCGCGCGTCCTTGACGATCGCCTCGCCCGAAAGATCGACGTCGCTGGCGAAGTCCTCGCGCGTCGCGACCGGCGAGAAGCGGTTGCACTCGATGGCGAAGCCCAGCAGGGCGATACGCGGGACAGATTGTGCCATGGCGATCTCCTAGCGCGGCCCGCCGAGCACCGACTCGTAAGCGAACAGCGCGGCCTGGCCGCCGGTATGGATGAACACGACGTTCTGGTCGGCGCGCCATCTACCCTTGCGCGCCAGATCGATAAGGCCGGCCATCGCCTTGCCGGAATAGACCGGATCGAGCAGCAGACCCTCGAGCTTGGCCGCCATGTCGAGCGCCTCGATCATGCCGGGTGTCGGGATGCCATAGCCTTCGCCGACATAACCGCCATCGGCCATCACCCGCTCACGCGCGATCGGATGCTTCAGCCCGACGAAGGCGGCGGTCGGCTCGACCAGCTTGAAGACGGCGGCCTCCTGCACAGGCCCGGGCTGGCGCACGCTGATGCCCAGCACATCGACACCGCTCTGCGCCGCCTCGAAGCCGACCACCAGGCCGGCCTGGGTGCCGGTGCTGCCGGTGGCGACAACCACGGTGTCGACGGCGAAGCCCATCTCGCCGCTCTGGCGCAGGATCTCCTGCGCGCTGTCGATATAGCCCAGCGCACCGACAGGATTGGAGCCGCCGCCGGGGATCACGTAGGGCCGGCCGCCCTTGGACCGGATCTCGTCGGCCACAGCCTCAGCCGCCGGCATCATCGCCGTGCCGCCGGGCACGTAGCGCAGATTGGCGCCCAGCATCTTGTCGAGCAGGATGTTGCCGCTGCGCTCGTAGGCTTCGGTCGTCTGTGAAAGCCGTTTCTCCAGCACGATCTCACATTTCAGGCCGTACTTCGCCGCCGCTGCGGCGGTCTGGCGGACGTGGTTGGACTGCACCGCGCCCAGGGTGATCAGCGTGTCGGCGCCCTGCGCCAATGCCTCGCCCAGCAGGAACTCCAGCTTGCGCGTCTTGTTGCCGCCGGTCGCCAGCCCGGTGCAGTCGTCGCGCTTGACGTAGAGTCTGGGTCCGCCCAGCGCCTTCGTCAGGCGCGGCATGAACTCCAGCGGCGTCGGCAACTGCGCCAGCTTCGCGCGCGGATATTTCCCAAGCTGCATCGGCTGTTCCTCCTGGCCACGGCGAGTATGCCGGCCCCTCGCGCGGCCGGGCAATGGCGTGCTAGGGTCGGCAGACCCGCGCACCACGCAACCGTGAAGGTGATTGTTGGTACTACCAACAATCGATGGTACGACATCGCGCATGCCGCGCACTCCCGCCGCCAGCCCGTCGACGATCGACCGGGGCCTGCTGACCGAGCTGGTCGGTTATGCCCTGCGCCGCGCCCAGGTCGCGGTGTTCCGCGATTTCGACCGGGCCATGGCCGGCATGCCGGTGCCGTTGTCGCCCGGCGAGTTCGGCATGCTGGTGCTGATCGAGCGCAATCCCGATCTCAGCCAGACGGCGCTGGCGCGCGCCATCGGGCTCGACCGCTCGACCCTGGTGCCGATCCTCGATCGGTTGGAGCGCCACGGTCTGGTGACGCGCAAACCGGCGCCGCGCGACCGCCGCCGCCACGCCCTGGCGCTGGGCAGGCGCGGCGCGCGCCTGATGGCCGGCTATGTCGCCGCCGTGGGCAAGCACGACAAGCGGGTGCGGCGCGGGCTGTCGCCGCGCGAGAGCGCCCAGCTCCTGCGTCTGCTCGACCGCCTGCGCGAGGGCGCGCGATGAGCCCCGTTGTGGCGCGCGGGCGTTTGCGGCAAGTATCCGCGCCCTGATGTGGAGTTTGAGCGTATGGACGGCGAACGCAGGCTGACGGCGACGGAGATTCTCGAGCGGTTCAACGGCTCACGACCGCCGGCCATCGAGACCTTGGGTGGCGAGGTGATCGCGGTCGAGCCCGAGACCGGCCGGCTGACCTTCCGCTTCCGGCCGACGCTCGCGATGTGCCACAGCACCCACATTCCCGAAGGCGGCATCGTGCAGGGCGGCTTCGTCGCCGGCTGGCTCGATACCTCGATGGCCCACGCCTGCACTGTGCGCTCGAACTTCACCCTGCTCCACCCGACCCTGGAGCTGAAGGTCAGCTACTTGCTTCCGGCGCATCCCAACCGCGTCTACTACGTCGACGCCGAGATCGCGCGCTGGGGCCGCAGCATAGCGTTTCTAGAAGCGCGCCTGCGCGACGAGCATCAGCGGCTGGTGGCGACCGCCAGCTCCACGGCGATGCTGATCCCCAGATGACCAGGCGTGTCGCCCTCGTCACCGGCTCGACGCAGGGCATCGGCGCTGCCGTCGCGCGTCGCCTGTCGGCCGATGGCTTCGCCGTGGCGCTGCATTCGCGATCCTCGGCCGAGGCGGGTGAGCGCATGGCGGCCGAGCTGCCGGGCGCGAGCTACACCAGCGCCGATCTGTCGGACGAGGCTCAGACGCGCAGCCTGATCGCCGACGTCCTGAAGAAGCACGGCCGGCTCGACGTGCTGGTCAACAATGCCGGCGAGGTGGCGCGTTTCCCGCACGCCGATCTAAAAGCCGCGACGCCGCAAGTCTGGCGCCGCATGATGGACGTCAACGTCGTGGCGCCGTGGCTGCTGATCGCCGAGGCCGAGGAGGCGCTGCGTGCCGCGGCGACGCCCGAACAGCCAGCCTGCGTGATCAACATCGGCACGCATGCCGCCGTGCGGCCCAAGGGCTCGTCGATCCCCTATGCGGCGGCGAAGGCGGCGCTGCATCACATGAGCAAGCTGCTGGCGCTGACCTTGGGTCCTTCGATCCGCGTCAACGTCGTGGCGCCGGGCCTGGTCGACACCGCGATGTCGACCGGCTGGGAAGCCGCCTACGAGCTGTGGAACACCAAATCGCCGATGCGCCGCCCGGCCCAGCCGGCCGACATCGCCGACATGGTCGCCGCCCTGATCGCCAATCCCTACGTCACCGGTGAAGTCGTCATCGTCGATGGCGGGCTCAATCTGACATAGTCTCTCTTCCTCCCTCTCCCCGCGAGCGGGGAGAGGGTCGGGGTGAGGGGGAGTTTCAGGTTGCGCACAATGGCGGTGCGTCACTCGAAGCAGCCCCTCACCCCAACCCTCTCCCCGCAGGCGGGGAGAGGGAGCATGATGAGGACTGCACCATGCGTTTCGGTTGGTTGACCCTGCAGCTGTCGCCCTCGCCGGCCGAGGATGGCGCGCGCATCGACAACATCCTCGAACAGGCGGTCTTCGCCGAGAAGTTGGGCTTCTCCGACGTCTGGCTTACCGAGCACTACTTCACAGGCGAGAGCGTCTATAGCGACGCGCTGATGTTCGCCACGGCGCTGGCCATGCGCACATCGCGCATCCGCATCGGCTTCGCCGTGGTGCAGACGCCGTTCCATCATCCGGTGCGGCTCGCGGTGCAGCTGGCGCTGCTCGACAATCTCAGCAAGGGCCGCATCGACGTCGGCGTCGGCAAGGGCACGGTCTACAACGAGTACGAATTCGTCGGTCACGGCCTGCGCAGCCACGACAGCCGCGAGCGCATGGCCGAGGCGGTCGACATTCTCGAGCGCGCCTGGCGCGAGGCACCGCTCAGCTACAAGGGCAAGTTCTTCGACCTCCATATTCCCGAGCTGCGGCCCAGGCCGGTGCAGCAGCCCGGCCCGCCTTTGTGGCGCAGCGTGATCTCGCCCGGCTCGTTCACCGAATGCGGCCGGCTGGGCGTGCCGATCCTCACCGCGCGCCTGCCGGTGCCGCGCATCAAGGAGCGCTGGGCGCTCTACGAGAAAGGCATCGACGAAGGCGGCCACGACGAAGCGACTCGCGCGCGCCTGCTCGAACAAAGTGCGCTGTGGCGTAACGTCTACATCGCCGATTCCGACGCCCAGGCCGAGGACGAGCTGACGGCGCTGTTGACCGAAACCCGTCATCACATGATGCACGTACGCGAGGCGTTCAATCCGCCGGACTTCGTCGTCGAGCCGTCGGCGCTCAATCCCTGGACCGATCCCGCGGTGCCCGACTCGGTCGGCGTGCCCTTCGCGCTGTCGACCGGCTCGCTCTACGGCACGCCGAAGCGCGTACGGGAGCAGGTCGCGGAATTGCGCGATGTCGGTGTGCGCCACCTGCTGTGCCAGACGGGTTTCGGCGCCATGGACCACGACAGAAACATCGCCTCGATGCGCCGCTTCGGCGAGGAGGTCATGCCGGTGTTCGCCCATGGCTGAGGTCGTCTTCGACTATCTGGACCCGCCGGTTCCCGCCGGCCTGCGCGTTGTCGACGTGCCCGTGATCGACGCCACCGAGTCGACGATCAAGGGCTTCGGCCAGATCGTGCGCGATCCGCACGCGCACCGGATCGAGATCGTCAAATGGCCGGTGCGGGGATGGCGCAGACTCGATGCCGGCACCGGCGACGAAGGCGGCACGACGGAGGGCGTCTTCGCCTGCGCGTGGAAGGGCAATAGGCTGTACGGCCGCAACGAAGCGGTCGGCGGCCACTACGTCATCGGCTTTCGCCAGCCGCCGGGCTCGGCGGAAGCCAAGGCGCTGGAAGGTGTCGCGGGCGCGCCGCCG
>CAYTFW010000005.1:0-80409 GCA_964437145.1 uncultured Rhizobiaceae bacterium | reverse complement strand
ACGGTCGGGCGATCTCGGTCGCATCCGCCCCGACGGCTATCTCGAGCTCACGGGCCGGTCGAAGGAACTCTACAAATCCGGCGGCGAGCTGGTCTCGCCCAAGGAGGTCGAGGAACTCCTGACCGCGCACGACGCCGTCGCCCAAGCCTATGTCGTGGGCGTGCCCGACGACCGCTGGGGCGAGATCGGCTGCGCCTGGATCGTCAAGGCGCCGGGCGCCAGCGTCGAGGAGGCCGAGCTGATCGAGCTGGCCAAGGGACGGCTGGCGCGCTTCAAGGTGCCCAAGCGCGTCCTCTTCCTCACCGCCGCCGAATTGCCGACGACGGCCACCGGCAAGGTCCAGAAGTTCCAGCTGGTCGACATGGCGAAGCGGCGATTGAGCGCCGCCGAATCCGAAGCGTGAGGAGCCTGACAGATGGATCTGGGTTTCGCCGGCAAGGTGGTCGTCGTCACGGGCGGCGCGTCGAATATCGGGCGTGCGATCGCGCGGGAGTTCGCGCGCGAGGGCGCCAAGGTCGCCATCTTCGATCGCGACCTGAAGCAGGCCGAACGGACCGCGGCGGAGATCGGCGCGACCGCCTACGCGCTGGATGTGACCGATGTCGACGCGACAGCGGCCGCGGTCGCGACGGTCGAGGACCAGCTCGGCCCGATCGCGATCCTGGTCAACAATGTCGGCTGGAACGGCAAGGCCGAGTTCTTTCTCGGCCTGACGCCGGAACGTTGGCACAAGGCGTTCCAGCTCAACCTGTTCTCGACCTTCAACGTGACGCGGCCCGTGCTCGCGCGCATGGTCGAGCGCCGCGCCGGCTCGATCGTCTCGATCGCCAGCGACGCCGGCTTCGGCGAGTACCGTATGGCCGATTACGGCGCGATGAAAGCCGGCGTGCTGGCCTTCACCCGCACCATCGCCAAGGAATACGGCCGCTACGGCATCCGCGCCAACGCCGTCGCGCCCGGCCTGGTGATCCCGGCGGAAGAGGACATCGGCGAGGGCAGCCTGTGGAAGACCGACACCGGCATGGGGCCCAAGGAGATCCAGAACATCGAGGCCGGCATCCCGCTGCGCCGACGATCGGAAGCCGTCGACATCGCCTGGTCCGTGCTCTTCCTCGCCTCCGAACGCGCCCGCCAGCTCACCGGCCAAGTGGTCAGCGTCTCCGGCGGCTTCCAGATGCCCCGTTAGTGTCGGGACTCGCCGATGCCTATCCAGCACCCTTGTCATCCCGAGCGCAGCGAGGGATCGAGGCAATGTCCTTAGATCCCTCGCTGCGCTCGGGATGACAGTTGATACCCGCGTTCGAGGAGACCTCCATGCGTGTCGCGCGTCAGATCGAGTTGCTCGACCGGCTGGTAGGCGTCGACATCAGCGAGCCTTGGAATCGCGCGGCGGCGAGCATGCGCAATCCCGCCAGCGCCTACGCCGATGCCGGCCGCTTCGCCCGCGAGCTCAAGCTGCTGTTTCGCGAGCGGCCGCAATTCGTCGGCCTGACCGGCGAATGCGCGCGGCCTGGCGCGTTCATCGCCACGGAACTCGGCGGCGTGCCCATCGTCGTCGTGCGTCAGCCCGATGGCGGCCTGCGCGCGATGGTCAACGCCTGCCGTCACCGCGGCGCGCCGCTGCTGCGCGGCACCGGCGACAGCGGCATGCGCCGCATCGTCTGCCCCTATCACGGCTGGACCTACGAGACGGACGGCAGACTGGTGAATCGCCCCACCTCGGCCGGCGGCTTCGACGACGTGGCCGCGATCTGCGCGCTCGACCTGCATCAGCGCGCGGTGGGCGAGAAACACGGCCTGATCTTCGTCCATCCCACCAGCGACGCGCCGTTCGACGTCGACACCGTGCTGTGTGGCGCCGAGGACGAGATCGCCGATTTCTGCCTGGCCGACTACGTCCACGTCGAGACGCGCGACAACACCTGGAAGATGAACTGGAAGCTCTTCCTCGACACCTTCACCGAGTCCTATCACATCCGCTGGCTGCACCGGAATTCCATCGCGCCCTATTTCATGTGCGACGTGCTGTTCGACGGCTACGGGCCGCATCCGCGCACCATCGGGCTGCGCAAGGACGTCGTCGATCAGTTCGCGACCAAGCCACGTGACGAGTGGCGGCTGCTGCCGTTCTCGACCACGCAATACTTCCTGGTGCCCAACGGCCTGCTCGTCTACCAGCTCGACCATGTCGAGGTCTGGCGTGTGACGCCGCTCGACGTCGGATCGTGCCGCGTGTCGACCAGCATCTTCGCGCCGACGGCGCCGACCAGCGAGAAGGCGCTGAACTACTGGAAACGCAATCTCGACATCCTGCTCGACGTCACCGGCAAGGAGGATTTTCCGCTGCAGGAACAGGTGCAGGCCAACCTCGCCTCCGGCGCCCTGCCCGAGGTGGTCTATGGCCGCATCGAGCCGGCGCTGGTGCATCTGCACGCCTCGATCAACGCCATCGTCGACGCGCCCGAGGCGCGCTGAGGCATGCCGCGCGCGGGACGCTTCGCCAGCAAGGTCGCGGTCGTCACCGGCGGCACGTCGGGCATCGGCCTGGCGACATGCCGTCGCCTGCACGAGGAGGGTGCCCGCGTCGTGATGGCGGCACGCCGCGCGGAGGTCGGCACAGCGGCGGCGGCCACCTTCGAGTCTGAACGGGTCGTGTTCAAGCAAACCGACGTCACCGAGCGCGACCAGCTCGACGCGCTCTATCGCGACGCCGTCGATCGCTTCGGACGATTGGACATCGTCGTGAACAACGCCGGCTCGCCCGGCTTCGAGCCGGTGGCGACCTTGCGGTCGCGGCAATGGCACAAGACCCTGGCGCTCAACCTGCATGCGCTCTTCGAGTCCTGCCAGGCGGCGCTGCCGTATCTGCTCGCCGCGGCGTCGCGCGACGGCGCGGCGTCGGCGGCGATCGTCAATGTCGTCTCGGTGTCGGGCCTCGCGGGTGATCGCGGCATGGCGGCTTACAACGCCGCCAAGGCCGGGGCGCTGAACTTCACGCGCGGCCTGGCGCTGGAGCTGGCACCCCGGCGCATCCGGGTGAACGCCGTCTCGCCGGGCGCCGTCGACACGCCGCTGGCGGCTGCGAGCACCGGCGCGCCGGCCATCGCCGAGGCCTTCGAGGCGGCGATCCCGCTGGGCCGTTTCGGCCGGCCCGAGGAAGTCGCCGCCGCTATCGCCTTCCTCGCCGCCGACGAAGCGAGCTTCGTCACCGGCGCGAATCTGGTGGTCGATGGCGGCCTCATGGCCGGCACCGGCCACCCCAACATGCTCCAGCATTTCGACGATCCATGGTGGGCGCGGAGTTAGCGCAAATGGCGAAGTTGATACCTTCCCCCGCTGGCGGGGGAAGGTAGATGCAAGTCCCCACGCGACAGCCACGCCATAGAGGAGACAGCCTGATGCGCGCACTTGTCGTCGGCGGCACGGGGCCGACCGGTCCTTTCATCGTCAACGGGCTGCGCGCGCGCGGCTACAAGGTCGCGATCTTTCATCGCGGCACGCACGAGATTCCGGAGATTCCCGACGACGTCGAGCACATCCACGCCGATCCGCATTTCGCCGAGACCATCGACGCCGCGCTGGCCGGCCGCACCTTCGATCTCACCGTCGCCAGCTACGGGCGGCTCCGGGTATTGGCCGCCTCGTTGCGCGGCCGCACCGGTCGCTTCATCGGCATCGGCGGATACGCCGCCTATCGCGGCTGGATCGACCCCTATCGCCTCGACCCACCCGGCATGACGAGCCCGGTACCGGAATCCGCCGCCGTGGTCGAAACCGAGGCGGAGCAGCGCTTCGGCTGGCTGATCGCGCAATCGGAACAGATCGCGCTGGAGGCGCATCCAACGGGGACGATCTTCCGCTATCCGTATGTTTACGGCCCCTATCAGCTGCGGCCCAGGGAGTGGTCGTTCATCCGGCGCCTGCTCGACGGTCGCAAGCAGATCATCCTGCCCCATTACGGCATGAGCCTCTCGACGCACGGCTGGGCCGGCAATCTGGGTCACGCCGTCCTGCTGGCGGTGGATCAGCCGGAGGTCGCCGCCGGCAAGACCTACAATTGCGGCGACCTCGAGCAATTGACCTTGGCGCAGGTCGTCCAGACCGTCGCCGCCGCGATGAGCCGCGCGGTCGAGATCGTGCCCGTGTCATACGAGGTCGCCGGCGTCCATCGCGCCCGGGTGCTGAGCCCGCTGGGCCATCAGCTGCTCGATCTCACCCGTATCCGCACCGAACTCGGTTATCGCGACGTGCTGGGCGTGCGCGAGGCGCTGGCGCGCACGGTCGAGTGGTACCTAGCCCACCCACCGGAACCGGGCGGCGACATCGAGCGCGCCCTGGGTGACCCTTTCGACTACGCAGCCGAGGATCGGTTCATCGCGCTCTACGAGCAGGGCCAGGCGCTGCTGCGCACGATGGCGGTGGATGCGGCGCCCGTGGCGTGGCACCTCTATGCCCACCCCAAGCGGGCGGGCACATTGCGCGATCAGAGAAATCGCTGAAGCGAGCGAGGCAGTCATGAGCGAAGCACGGGTGAAAACACCGGTCGAGGTTGTCGATACCTATCTCGATGTCCTCTACAACCAGCGTCGGCTCGACCTGATCCCCGACCTGATCGCCGATCCGACCTGGCGTCACGCGCCGGGCAAGGTCGCCAGCCTGACGCTGGCGGAATCGATCCAGCGCCTCACCGAGCTGCTCGCGCGTTGTCCGGTGTTGCGCTTCGAGACGTCGGTGCGGGTCGTGCAGGGCGCCATGGTCACGGTCGCCTGGAATGGTTGGAGCACGTTGACCAACGGCAAGTCCTACGAGCTGAGCGGCATCGAGATCTTCCGCGTCGTGGACGGCAAGATCGTCGAGATCTGGAACTCGAAGGAAGCCGCGGGCCTGTGGCAGCCCGCGCGAACGCTCTGACGCGCGGCCGCCGCGCCATGCGATTCGCGGACCCCGAAGCGACGCGGCGCTTCGCGCGCTGGCTCTCGGAACGCCTGGCCGTCGAGGTCGAGGTCACCGGCGTCGCGACACCCGGCACCGGCGGCGGCTGGTCGAACGAGACCGTGATCGTCGATCTCGCCGGCGGCGTCCAGGCGCGCGTCGTGGTGAGGCTGCGGCCGGATGGTCCTTCGATGTTCCGCGCCTATGACCTGGCGCGCGAATACGCGATTCTGAAGGCACTGAGCGACGTCGGAAGCCCGCGCGTGCCGGAACCGATCGCGATCGATCCGCACGGCACGGTCGCCGGTCGCCCGCTCTTCGTTATGCGTTTCGTGGCCGGCCGCGTGCCGAGCGACGACCGGCCGGGATTCGCCGAGGCCGGTTGGCTGTTCGAGGCATCGGTCGACGAGCAGCGGCGCTTCTATCGCGGGCTGGTGCGCGCGATCGCCGAGGTGCACGCCGTCGACAGGCGACACCCCGCGCTCCCCGCCGTCCTGCGCGACGGCGACGTGTCGCTTCGCTCGGAGATCGACCGGCTGCGCGCGCTGCACGATTGGGGCGCGGCGGGCGATCTCCACCCGACGATCGAACGCGGCTTCGACTGGGCGCTCCGCCACATGCCCGCCACGTCGGACGCGCGCCTTCTATGGGGCGACGCGCGGCCCGCCAACGTCGTGGAGGCGGCGTTCCTGCCGGTCGCGCTGCTCGATTGGGAGCTCGCGAGCGTCGGTCCGGCCGAGCTCGATGTCGCCTGGTTCCTCGAGATGAATCGCATGCGCACGACGGGATCCGGCGTGCCGCCTTTGCCGGGCTTCCTGTCGGACGAGGAGACCGTGGCGCACTACGAACAGGCCGCCAGCCGCGCGCTCGGCGATCTCGCCTGGTATCGACGATACGCCGCGCTGAAGATGGCGGTCCTCATGGAACGCCATCTGCGCGTCGCCATCGCGCGCGGCGCGCTTCGGCACGGCCATCGCCTGCTGCGCGACAATGTCGCCCTGCGACGCGTCGAGGAGCTGCTGGCGGCACCGGCTTAGACCGGTCATCGGCCCCGGGCGCGAGAGCTAACCATTGTCGGCCTCAGGCGACGCCGGCCGCCGTGCAGGCACGGATACCGAAGTCATGCAGATCCGCCGCGAGATCGGCACGACGCGCATCGGGCGACGGTTCGATGACCCGCAACCGAAAATCGAGATACTGGCCGCTCCGCGCCAACGCCGGCTCGGCCAGCAGCCGCGCCAGCGCCTGACCCGAGCGCTCGGCTGAGCTGACCTTCCCTGCCATCACGCGCAAAGCCGGCATCACGTTGCGCCAGCCCCAGCGCTCGATCGCCGAGCGATCGCGCGCCAGCCCGGTCCCCGGCATCAGGCCGGGATCGAAGGCGACGAAGCGCGCCCGCTCGGGCGGCACGCGCCGCGCCATCTCCATCGTGAACAGGATGTTGCACAGCTTCGACGTGGCGTAGCGGTCCAGACCCTGCTGTACTGTCGAGGCGACCGGATCGAGGTCGCCGGCGGCCACCGTGGCGGCGTCGCGGAAGAGGCCGCCGCGGAAGCCGAAGATTCGGGCCAGGCGCTCGCGCGCGTCGTGCGTGCCGCTCGCGGTCGAGACGACGGCGGCGCCGCGCGCGAGCCGCGGCAGCAGCCGGTGCACCAGGGCGAAGTGACCGAGGTGATTGGTGGCGAAAGTCAGGTCGTGTCCGTCCGCCGAGAGACTATGCGGTCCGATGATCTGCAGGCCGGCGTTGCAGGCGACGGCGTCGATGACGCCGTCCGCGCCCAACGCCTTCTCGGTGGCGTCGCAGAAAGCGGCGACCGAGCGCAAAGACGACGTGTCGAGCGCCAGCACCTGGAGTCGATCGGCCGGCACCGCGTCGCGTAACGCCGCGGCGCGCCCCGGCGCGCGCGCGCCGACGATCAGCGTCGCGTCCGGGTTGCGCGTCAGATGGCGCGCGGCCGCCAGTCCCATGCCCGACGTCGCGCCCGTGAAGAGATACACCCGCCGTCCCATGCCACCTCCATTCGCCGCCTTGGAGATGGGAGCGCGCGCATCGCGCCGCCATTCGCGTTCGGTGCGGGAGGACGGGCGATGACGCTGAGCCCACCGAAGCCGCGCAAATCGCCCTCACAACGGCGATCCGCCGACACGGTCGAGACGATCATGGAGGCGGCTGTTCGCATTCTGCGCCGCGACGGCTATGCCGGCTTGACCACGCGCCGCGTCGCCGAGGTCGCCGGCGTGTCCGTCGGCTCGCTCTACCAGTACTTCCCCAATCGGCAGGCGATCGTCGCCGACCTGGTGCGTCGGCGCATCACAGCGTTCATCGCCGCGGTCGAAGCGGCTGATATCGGCGGCGCACCCGACCTGCGCGCGGCGGTCGTCGCGATGATGAACGCTTTCCTCGCCGAGAAACGCGGCTCGCTATGGCTGTCCGCGATCCTGCAGGGCGCGATGGGTGAAGTGCACGGCCGGCAGATCATCGCCGAACGGCTGCGCGCGGCGGCCCCGGCGCTCGCGGCCAGGCTGTCGCTGGTGGCCGGCGCGCCGATCGACGTGCGCAAGCTGGCGCTGGGCCTGTCGGCCATCGACGGCGCGATCTGGGAAGCGGCGGCCGACGACGCCGAGACGATCGCCACGCCGGCGTTCCGCGACACCCTGGTCGACATCCTGCTCGCCGCGCTCGGCGCGGCCTGAGGCCGCGAGAGCGTCGAACGACAGATCGAACGCAACTGTCATCTCTCGCTGCGCTCGGGATGACGGAGTGGCCCGGTCTTTCCGCTGATCGCTCCTGTGCCTCACCGATCGCGATCGGCGTCGAGCCAGACCTTGAGCCTGTCGAGATCGGCGAACAGCCGCTGCATGTCCTTGGCCGACCAGCCCTCGAAGACTCGCGCCAGCTCGGGCATCAGGGCGGCGATCGCCGCTTGATGCGCCGCGGCGCCCTTGGCCGTCATGCGGAGCAGCTTGGACCGGCCGTCCTCGGGATTGGCGCGCTCGGCGAGGAAGCCCTTGTCGATCAGCTTCTGCGCGGTCTTGGTGATCCCGGGCTGGGGCTGCTGCAGGGCGCGCGCCATCGCCATGATGGTGCGACCACCCGCCTCCTCGCCCGGCCGGTTGCTGAGATGGTTGAGCAGGATGAACTGCGGCATCGGCAGATCGAGCGGCCCCAGCAGGCGGTTGGCCGCGCTGCTGGCGAGTTGATCGACGATGCCAATCCAGTTGACGATACGGAACGGCAAGGGCGGTGCGGGCATCAGGGCTTTATCACGATGGCGTCGAGCGGCCGTCGTGGTGACGGCCCGATCTCGCCAGCATAGCCCAGGCGGAAGAACATCTGCAGCGTGCGTCCCTCGCCTGTCGCGGTCGCGCGCCGCATGTCGGCGAACAGCGCGGCCATCTCGGGATATTCCTGCAAGGTCTGGCTGTGCGGCTGCATCGCCACGCCGAGCTCGGTGGCCTTGAGGTTGAGCCGGGCATAGGCGCGGCCGGCCGCGATCTGCGTCGGCCGCGCATTGCCCTCGGTCGAGAACCAGCCGAAGCCGGCGGCGGAGGCGTAGCCCTTCAGCGCGTAGTCGCGTCCGCCGTTGAACGCCATCGTGCCCGGCGTCATCGCGTTCTCAGGCGTCATCACGCCGGTCTGGCGCAACGCCCACATCATCGGACCGGTGAGCGAGATGCCATCGCGGTGAGCCGCGATCGCGGCCGACCCCACGCGCACCACGTCGATGCTTTCCTTGTGCGTACGCGGGATCGACATCTCCAGCTCGCTGCCGGCGATCGCCAGCTTGCGCAGCGCCTCGACGCGCGCCGGCTCGACCGCGAAGGTGAGCGGCATGTCGCTCGCCGCTTGCAGGGCCGCGAGATGCTCGGCCGAAGGCGGCCGGCCATCGAAGGCGACCTTGGTCGTGCGCCGCCTGGGGATCTGCGCGAACAGCGGATCGGCTTTCAGCGCGGCGTCGCGCGCGAAGCGGACGCGCGCCACGGGCTTGCCGTCTTCCGGACCGTCGGGATACGGCGCGATCTCGGCGCGATAGCCGTCGGCCGACGCCGCGATCGACAGCAGCTCAAGAAAGGCGCCGTGACCGATGATGATTTGCCGCGCGAACGGATCGGTCTGCGGCAACAGGCGCGTGCGATCGAGATGCAGGACCACCACGTCGGGCTCGCTGAGGTCGACCAGCCAGGGCTGCATGTTGTGCGGGTTCGGCGCCAGCATCGCCCAGCCGAGCGCCCGGCGCCGCGCGTCGCGTTCATCCGCCGACGGTCCCTTCCAGCCGGCGATCGCTTCGGCGGGCATCGCGTCGAGCCTTGGCACCACCCAGGCACCGCCCGCCGCCAGAACCGCCCCGCCACCCAGGATCCGAATGAAACCGCGCTTGGTCATGGCCATCTTCGCCTCCATAAACATGCCTTGGAATTCATATATATATTCCTAGGAATGTTTATGCAAGGCCCTCCGATCCGCCGTGGCCGCTTGATCGCGCCAGCTCGGGCTCGGAACGCCGTACTGACTATTCGTCAGCCACACCACGGCTCGGGACACGATCCCTTGCGTCAGCCCCGCGGTTGGTGTGAAGTCGCCGCAACGCTTTCCACCATCAAAATCTGAAGGAGAATCCGCCATGGCTTCTCAACAAGCGCCCAACGCTCCCATGGAGCGGCGACTCGCGGCCGTTGAACGGGTGCTGGAGGTGCGTGCGCACGACAAAGGCCTGTCGGTCGACCACACGATGGAGTGGCAGGACGAAAATCTGTTGGCCGAGAATGGCGCGAAGGTCGTCGCGCGCGCCTGGACCGACCCCGCCTTTCGCCAGCGCCTGCTAGCCGACGGCAAGGCGGCGATCGCCGAATTCGGCATCGGCCTGCCGGCGATTCAGCGCCAGGTTTACGTGCTCGAAAACACGCCGACGGTCCACAATGTCATCGTCTGCACGCTGTGTTCCTGCACCGCGACGACCCTGATCGGCCCGCCGCCGAACTGGTACGAGGATCTGGAGTACCGGGCGCGGGTCGTCCGCGAGGCGCGCACCGTGCTCGAGGAAATGGGCTGCCCCGTGGCGCCCGATACGGAAATCCGCGTCTGGGACACCACCGCGGACACGCGCTTCATGGTGCTGCCCATGCAGCCGCCCGAAACGATCGGCTGGCCGGAGGACAAGCTGGCCTCGATCGTCACACGCGATTCCCTGATCGGAGTCGCGCGACCGTCTGTGGCAGGAGGCTGACGATGGACGGCATGCATGACCTGGGCGGGCGCCAGGGCTTTGGCAAGGTCGCGTTCGCCCCGAAGGCGTCGCCGTTCCAGGCGCCGTGGGAGAAGCGTGCCTATGCGCTGCGATCCATGGCAGGGCAGCTTGGCGTGTACAACATCGATGAGTACCGCCATGCCGTCGAACGCATGGACCCGCGCCATTCGGTGAGCGCCAGCTACTATGAACGGGTGATCACGGCCATCGCGACGCTCCTCGTCGAAAAGGGCGTGACGACCAAAGCCGAGCTGGAAGCGATTGCCGGCGGCGGGTTTGCGCTGTCGCATCCGAGTGCCTTGGGGAGGACCAATGCGCCCGACCGTAAGTCCTTCCAGCGTGGCGAGCGGGTGCGCGTTCGAAACGATTTCGTCCCCGGCCATATTCGCCTGCCCGGCTATATCCGTGGCAAGACCGGCGTCGTCATGTACGAGGGACCGCTCACGCCTTTCCCCGACGCCCATGCTCACGGCCTCGAAGCGGCCGACGAGCCGACCTACGACGTGCGGTTCCGCAGCGAAGATCTGTGGCCCGGCGGGGCCGAGGCGGCCGTCATCCACGTCGCCGTCTTCCAGAGTTATCTCGAGGCAGTCGCCTGACCGCGCCTGGAGCGGCGCGCGATTGATCAAACGCACCTGTCATCCCGAGCGCAGCGAGGGATCCAGAAAAGCCGCCTAGATCCCTCGCTACGCTCGGGATGACAGAGAGACGCCGATTTCGGGCTCGTCGCTCCAAGTTTACGAATCCGAGCTCTCATCCTTTGTCGCGAGGTTTGGAATCGCTTCGCACTGCGAATCCGAGTTGAGCTCTCTCGCGCCCAACTGCGTCTCGCAGTCCTCTTGCGTCCGGCGGACGCCTGGCTCGACAGCGCGCAAATCTTCAGTGGCATGCGCCTTTCTTTCGCCGTGCTTTTGACACAACCGAATGACGCTGAGCACGTGGGCCGCAATCGCAATACAAGCGAGGCGATGATCCGAAACGGCGCCGCTCCCGTATCAACGTTAACGCCGACGATCCTGACTACGGACGCGAGCGTCGCACACAGAGATATTGGAGATTCCAGATGACCAACCGCATGGCCGTCCTCGCTGCGCTGACCGCCTTGTCCTTCACCGCTGCCGCGCCGATCGCGTTCGCCCAGTCGGCGACGGCGAATCCAATGGTCGGTGGCGCGCCGATGATGGCCAACAAGAACATCGTCGAGAACGCGTCCGCCTCGAAGGATCACACCACGCTGGTCACCGCCATCAAGGCCGCCGGCCTGGTCGAGACCCTGCAGGGCGCGGGGCCATTCACCGTCTTCGCGCCGACCAACGCGGCGTTCGCCAAGCTGCCGGCGGGCACGGTCGAGAACCTCGTGAAGCCCGAGAACAAGGCGACGCTGTCGAAGATTCTGACCTGCCATGTCGTCTCCGCCAAGGCGATGTCGGCGGCGGTCGCCAAGATGATCACCGACGGCAAGGGCAGCGCCGAGGTCAAGACCGTGGGCGGCTGCACGCTGACGGCGAAGATGCCGATGGCCGGCAAGATCACGCTGACCGACGAGAATGGCGGCGTGGCCAGCGTCACCATCGCCGACGTTCAGCAGTCCAACGGCGTGATCCACGTCATCGACACGGTGGTGCTGCCGAAGAAGTAGTCTAGTCGTCGCCGGCGCCCCTTCCCCCGGGCTCAGTGACGACGCGACGCCCGCCTCACGAGGGGCGGGCGTCGCACGTCTTGCCGGCATCATGAGGCCAACCACAGAGACACAGAGACACAGAGGAAAACCAAGAGAGGGCAAAACGCGCGCGCAGCGCGCAGCTTTGGCCTTCTCGTCTTTGTCTTCCTCTGTGTCTCTGTGCCTCTGTGGTGATTTTCTTGTGGTGCCGACGGGACGCCGGCGGCCCCAGCTAGGCTAACCCCGCCTCGCTCACCGGATCGCCGGCGATGCGGCTGTGCCACATGATGCGGCGCTGGGTCATGTCCCAGGGTGTCGCCTGGTGCATCAGGCAGCGATTGTCCCACACCACCGCGTCGCCTGGCCGCCAGTCGTGGTGGTAGATGCGCGGCTTCTGGCAGGTGTGGTCGACCAGCGCCTGCAGGAAGCGTTCGGACTCGTCCGCGTCCATGCCCGGGATGTTGTGCGCGTGGCGGCCGATCAGCAGTCCCTTGCGGCCGGTCTCGGGATGCGTCTTGACCAGCGCGCGGCGCGGCACCGGGCCGTCATGGAAACCGTAGCCGCTGTACTCGCCATCGGCGTTCTTCTTGGGCTTATGACCGAGCTTGCCCTGGCTGTAGTACAGCGAGTGGAAGGCCGAGAGCCCCTCGAGCTTCGCCTTGGTCGCGTCGTCGAGCGCGTCGTAGCCGGCGCGCAGATCGGCGAAGCCGGTGTGGCCGCCGATAGTCGGCACTTCCTCGGCGCTGAACACCGCGCCCTTGGCCTGCAGCGGCATGTAGGTGCTGTCGCAGTGCCAGCCCATGTTGCCCTTCAGCACCTTGATCACGTCGTCGTTGTCCTGCTCGACGCGCAAGGAGCCATCGGCCTTCACATTGCTGATCGCCGCCATCTCGAACTCCAGCGGTCCGAAACGCTTAGCGAAGGCGATCTGCTCGTCGCGCTTGAGGAACTGGCCGGGGAAGATCAGCAGGGCGTATTGCAGCCACGCCTTGTAGAGCGTGCCGAACTCCGCCTCGTCGAGATCCGTGACCCTGGGTCCGCGCACCACGGCGCCGAAGGTGACGCCTTGGAGCGGTTCGAAGTCGAGAGCGCGTGCCATGCGAAGTCCTCCCTCGGATCGGCTATTCGACCTTGATGTTCGCGGACTTGATCACCCTCGCCCACTTCTCGGTGGCCTCCGAGACGATCGTCGCGAATTCCTGCGATGTGCCGCCCACCGGCGTGCCGCCCAGCTCGATGATCCGGCCCCTGATCTTGGAGTCGGCGAGGGCGGCGTTGAGCTCCTTGTTGAGCAGCTCGATGATCGCGGTCGGGGTGCCTTTGGGCACGCCGATGCCGGCGAAGCCGCTGGCCTCGTAGCCCGGCAGGAAACTTCCCACCGTCGGCAGGTCGGGAAACACGTCCAACCGGGCGGCGGGCGTCACCGCGAGCGCGCGCAGCTTGCCGGCCTGGATGTGCTGGATGGCTTCCGACACCGGCGCGAAGATCAACTGCACCTGGCCGGCGAGCAGATCGACGACCGCGGGCGCGCCGCCGCGATACGGCACATGCACCAGATTCACCCCGGACATCATCTTGAACAGCTCGACCGTGATGTTCTGCGGCGTGCCGGCGCCGGCCGAGCCGTAATTGATCTTTCCCGGGTTGGCCTTGGCGTAGGCGATCAGCTCGGGCAGCGTCGTGGCCGGCACCGACGGGTGCACCACGACGACATAGGCCAGCCGCGCGAGGTAGATCACCGGCGCGATGTCGCGGACGAAGTCGAAGCTGAGATTGGTGAACAGCGCGGGATTGATCGCGTGCGGCGTGACGACCTGCAGCAGCGTGTAGCCGTCCGCCGGCGCCTTGGCGACCACCTCGGTGCCGATGTTGCCGCTGGCGCCGGGCTTGTTCTCGACGATGAACTGCTGGCCCAGCCGTTGGGTCAGAAACTCGCTCATCAGGCGCGCCATGATGTCGGTCGCCCCGCCGGCGGGAAAGCCGACGACGATGCGCGCCGTGCGCGACGGATAGGCCTGCGCTTGCGCGACGCCGGACAGGGCCGGCAACGCGGCCGCGCCCGCGGCCAGATGCGCGAACGCGCGGCGGGAAAATCTCATGGCGCTTCCTCCACGGCCCGCGCCACGTCGCGGACTTGCTGTCCGACTGGGCGCGCCGCGGCGACAGGCTACACCCGTCCCGTCAGACGGTGGAAGACGTCAAAGCCGTCTCCGACCGCAAGGCCGGGATGCGGCCGAAGGACTTGAGGCCATTCACGATAGTCGTCCTGAGCGCAGCGAAGGACCTTGCGGTATCGCGTACAACACTACCGCTCGCGGCTGATCGCACCACCGCGAGGTCCTTCGCTGCGCTCAGGACGACGGGGGTCGCTACGCCGCCTGGCCGAGGTCCTCGCCGGCCAGCGCGCGTTCGATCAGGCGCACGACGTTGTCGCGGCCGTAGAGCTTGATGAAGGCACCCATGCGCGGGCCCTGCTCGGCGCCCAGCAGCACCTGGTAGAGCGTGCCGAACCAGTCGCGCAGCTTCTCCTTGGGGAAGTGGCGCTTGCCGGCCTCGTAGACCTCGTTCTGGATATCCTCGGCGCTGGTGTCGTCGCCCAGACGCTTCAGCGTGTCGCGCAGATCGGCAAGCGCCGCGCGCTCCAGCTCGTTGGGCAGGCGGAACTTCTTGTTGGCCTTCACGAAGTCGACGTAGTAGCGCGCCGCGCGCGCGAGCAGCGTGTCGAGATAGGGCGCGTTCTCGGGCGTCGCCCCCGGCACGTAGCGCCGGAGGTACTGCCACAGCACATCCTTGTCGTCGGTGTTGGCCACACCGGCAAGGTTCAGCAGCATGGCGAAGCTCACGCCAGCGGCGCGATTGTCCGGCGCCTTGCCGTCGTGGATATGCCAGGCGGGATTCTCCAGCGCCTTGGCCGGCTCCTCGCTGGGCAGCTTCTCGACCAGCGACAGATACTCGTCGACCGCGCGCGGGATGACGTCGAAATACAGTCGCTTGGCCCGCCGGGGCTGCTGGTGCATATAGAGCGCCAGCGATTCGGGCGGCGCGTAGGCCAGCCACTCCTCGACCGACAGCCCGTTGCCCTTGGACTTCGAGATCTTCTTGCCCTCGTGGTCGAGGAAGAGCTCGTAGTTGAAGCCCTCCGGCGGCGTGCCGCCGAGGATGCGCACGATCTTGGCGCTGAGCTCGGCCGAGGGGATCAGGTCCTTGCCGTACATCTCGTAATCGACGTTGAGCGCGAACCAGCGGCCGGCCCAGTCGGCCTTCCACTGCAGCTTCACATGGCCGCCGGTCACCGGCGTCTCGACCAGCGCACCGTCCTCGTCGCGATAGACGATGGTGCCCGCGGCCGCGTCTGTCTTCACGACAGGCGCCTGCAGCACGCGGCCGGTCTTGCGGCACACCGGCAGGAAGATCGAATAGCTCTGCTGCCGCTCCTCGCCGAGGGTGGGCAGCATCACCGCCTGGATCTCGTCGTAGTGGTTGAGCATGGCGCGCAGCATGGGATCGAAGCGGCCCGATCTGTACCACTCGCTGCCCGACTGGAACTCGTACTCGAAGCCGAACGAATCGAGGAACGCCTTCAGCCGCGCGTTGTTGTGCGCGCCGAAGCTGTCATGCGTGCCGAACGGATCGGGCACCGCGGTCAGCGGCTTGCCGAGATGGGCCGCCAGCATCTCGCGGTTGGGCACGTTGTCCGGCACCTTGCGGAAGCCGTCCATGTCGTCGGAGAAGGCGAACAGCTTCGTGGGGATATCCGACAACCGTCGGAACGCATTGCGCACCATGGTGGTGCGCGCCACCTCGCCGAAGGTGCCGATATGCGGCAGGCCCGAGGGGCCGTAGCCGGTCTCGAGCAGCACGTAGCCCTTGGCGGGGGTTTTCGACAGCTCCGGCCCACCCAGTCGCGCCACGATCTTGCGCGCCTCCTCGAAAGGCCACGCCCGCGCCTGTCCCGCCAGCTCCCGTTCGCCGCTCATATCTCCGCCGTCTTCACGATGTCGACCCGCCCAGATGCGGGTCGGGCAACCTAGGCGCCGCGCACCAGAGCGTCAACGGCGGCGGCCGCCTTACTTGCGGTGGATCGTGATCGTCTCGTTGTTGTCGACGGTTTCCGTCCGACCCTTTTCGGTGCGGGCCTTCGGCGCGATCGCCGGGCCTTTCTGCACTACGCCCTTGTTGTCCCGGGCCGTGGGCGGGGGCTTGGTGTCGTCGCGGGCAGCCGCTGGCGCGGCCATGACCACAAGGCTCAGCACGACCGCGATCAGGCCATGACTTATCCGGATCATCCCCATAGCCGATCTCCCTCCCATGGAGACTGGTTGTTGCCCCAGTATACGCAGCCGGCGCCCCGACCATCCCTCGTACGTTATCGTGCCCCGGGGGAGAAAAAGATGGTCGCCAGCCCGATGGCGTTCGCCCTGCTAGTTGCTGATCACTCTAGTCATGCACGCATCTTCGCCCGCTCCCACGTGGTCGGCCAAGCTACGTACTGCGCGCAGGAGCCTCAATGGTCGCGGGCGCACGATGGACCGCGACGTAGCGCCAGAGCACCCAGGCCGTGGCCAAGCCCGGAATCACCCGCTCCGCGAGTGCGCCGGCCACTTCAGGGACGATGAAGCCGATCACATAGCCCTCGACGTTCAAGTCATCGAGCGCCGTCTTCGCCCATGTCCTCGCTTCGCCGCCGAGGAACACAAGTGCCGGACCCGTGATGGCAGGACGGCACTAAACAGCAACCAGTTACGGTGATGCCATCCCCAAGCCCGAACAACGAACCAGGACGCCACCGTCCATGCCAGACGTCCGGCGATCCAGAAAGTCCATCTGCTATGGACGGAGGCCTTGCCGACTATCAGGTACCAGATGACCGCGAGGGCGATCATCGTGGCAGCGCAAACCAACGCCGCGTACAGCCACCAGCGCGTGCCGTCACGAAACTGGCGCAGCAGCCTCACCTCGATGAGCAAGGTCAGCAGATGGCCCGAGAAAAACGCGGCCGCATACAGGATTTGGTAGGCACGCTCGGCCCCACCCTCGCCGGCGTTCGCGCCGTAAAAGATCTCGGCCGCATTGTCGGCGATCGGGACAGCGGAACCGACGCACCACAGCAGCGTTGTCATGATCCAGGGCACGAGCGACGCCAACGTCCACGCCATGGTGAACGCCGTCCGCGACAGGACAGGGCCATTGGCAACCGGTTGGCTCATGATCGACTCGGCATTCCCGGATACTACGCGACGATCTTCGCGATCATCCCTGGGAAAACGAAGCTGGCGCAACGCCGCCACCGCCTCGCCCGCCGAAGAACTATGCCATGCTAGCCGCGCCACCGCGGCGTCAGACCAGGCGCCGCGAACGCGTTGCGTAGACCACAACCCGCGAAGAGCCCGATGAGCGACACCATCCCGACCATCCGCGCGCTGATGACCCGCGTCGAGGACGCGCGATCCTCTCTGTACGACGCGGCGCGGCCCGACGCCGTCGCCAAGGTCCAGGCGCGCGGCCGGCTGAGCGCGCGCGAGCGCATCGCGCGACTGGTCGATCGCGGCTCGTTCGACGAGATCGGCGGCCTGGTCGTGGCGAGCGACCTCGCCGATCCCGATGAGGCGCAGAAGGCGCGCGCGCGAACGCCGGCCGATGGCGTGATCGCCGGCACCGCGCGCATCGACGGTCGACCGGTCGTGGTGTTCTCGCAGGATTTCAGCGTGCAGGGCGGCAGCATCGGCCGGCTGGGCAGCGCCAAGGGCCGTCGCGTCTTGCAGATCGCGCTGACCGAAGGCGTGCCGCTGGTGATGATCCTCGATGGCGGTGGCCATCGCATCCAGGACGGCCAGGATTCGCGCCACTTCGCCGCCGCCAACGGCATGTTCCACGACATGGCGCGCGCCTCGGGCTGGATCCCGATGGTGGCGCTGATGCTGGGCGCCGGCTTCGCCGGCCCGACCAACTACGCCGGCATGGCCGATTGCGTGGTCATGGTGCGCGGCCTGTCGACCATGGGGCTCGCGGGTCCGGCTCTGGTCAAGGCGGCGACCGGCGAGGAGATCGACACCGAGTCGCTGGGCGGCGCCGAGGTGCAGGTTGATCGTCAGGGCCTCGCCGATCTCGGCGTCGCCGACGAGGACGCCGCCTTCGCCGCGGCCAAACGCTTCCTGTCCTACCTGCCGTCCAACGCACGCACCGCGCCGCCCGCCGCCGAGCCCGGCGACGTGCGCTCGGCCATCGACGACAAGATCCTCGAGCTCGTGCCGGTCTCGACGCGCAAGGCCTACGACGTGCGCAAGGTGCTGGCGATGATCGCCGATCCCGGCAGCTACTTCGAATTGAAGCCGACCTTCGCCGGCAATCTGGTGACGAGCCTTGTCCGGCTGGGCGGCCGGCCGGTCGGCTTCATCGCCAACCAGGCGATGCGGCTGGGCGGCATGCTCGACGCCAATGCCTGCGACAAGGGCGCGCGCTTTATCGCCACCTGCGACGCCTTCGGCCTGCCGCTGGTCTCGTTCATCGACGTGCCGGGCTTCTCGATCGGCTCCGGCGCCGAGCGCACGGCGCTGGGCCGACGCAGCGCCAAGCTGGTCTTCGAGTGGGGCCACGCCAGCGTGCCGCGCATCTCCGTCGTGCTGCGCAAGGGCTATGGCCTGGGCTATTTCGCCATGGCCGGCGGCCGCAGCTTCGGCGCCGATGCCTGCTTCGCCTGGCCGACGGCGGAGATCTGCGCCATGTCGATCGAGGGCGCGATCGATGTCGCCTTCCGCAAGGAATACCTCGCCGCCGAGGACCCCATGGCGCGGCGGCAGGAGATGATCGCCGAGACGCGGCGGCGGGTGAACGCGCTGCGCGCCGCCGAAGGCTTCGGCATCGACGACATCATCGATCCGCGCGACACGCGGCGGCGGCTGATCGAGGTGCTGCGCCGCGCCCAGCCGCGGCGTCCCTCGGACCATCCCCCGAAATTCCGCTCCATCGTACCCATCTGACGACGAGTACCGACTGTCATTCAAAGGTGATTCGCGCCTGTCATCCCGAACGCAGCGAGGGATCTAGGGAAGCTGCCTGGATCCCTCGCTACGCTCGGGATGACAATGGTGCAGTATCAGGCATCGGTGATTCCGGGTACTACTAGGCCCCATGCCGCCGACGGCACAGATCAACGCCGGTCTTCGCCACCCGCCCGCGCTCGCGGTAACGGCGGCGGGCGCCTATTGGCTGTCGGCCGACGGCGAGATCGAGCGGCTGAACCACGACGCGGCGGCGTCGCGCCTGGCGCTGGAGCGGCCGCTGGTCTGCCACGCCCCCGATACCGGCGCGCGCCTGGCGCTGTCGGAGGTCGACGCCACCGACGTGCTCGAGCTCTTCGCCTTCGTGCGCCCGGCGCGCTTCTGCCTGCCGACCATCCGCGGCCTCGCCGCGGCGCTGGATCTCGCGGCGCCGGCGACGCCGGAGGACGAGGTCGTCGCCCTGCCGCTGATCGCCGAGGCGCTGCTCGACGAGCTGGCCGAGGCGCGCCATCGCGAGCCGCCGGCGACCGCCGAGCTGGCGCGGCGCATGGCGGCCGGCGGCTGGCCATGGGGCCAGGCGGTGTGCGCGGCGCTGGGCGTCGTCGCGGGTGAGCGACCGCGCGGCTTCACCGGACTCGATACCTGGAAGCACCTGCCGGCCTGGGAAGACGATCCGCCGCAGACGCCGCCGCGCAGCCTGCCGGTCGAGCCGCACGAGGCGCGTGCGCGTTTGTCTGACTTGGTCCACGCGGGCGGCGGCGCCACCGAGGTGCGGCCGACGCAGAGCGACTACGCCTCGGCGGTGTCGCTCGCCTTCCTGCCGCGCGAGCGCGAAGGCGAGCCGCGCGTCGTGCTGGCCGAGGCCGGCACCGGCACCGGCAAGACCCTGGGCTATGTCGCGCCGGCCTCGCTATGGGCGGAGCGCAACGGCGCGCCGGTGTGGATCGCGACCTTCACGCGCAATCTGCAGCGCCAGATCGACGGCGAGCTCGACCGGCTGTATCCCGACGCCGCCGCCAAGCGCGCCCGCGTCGTCGTGCGCAAGGGCCGCGAGAACTATCTCTGCCTGCTGAACTACGAGGAGGCGGTGCAGCGCACGCGCGGTGCGCCGCAGAACGCGGTCGGGCTCGGCCTGCTGGCGCGCTGGACGATGGCGACGCGCGACGGCGACATGGTGGGCGGCGACCTGCCGGCCTGGCTCGGCGATCTGATCGGCCGCGCGCGGCTGTCGCGCCTGGCCGACCGGCGCGGCGAATGCGTCTATGCCGGTTGCGATCATTACCGGCGTTGCTTCGTCGAGCGCACCATCCGCCGCGCGCGCCAGGCCGACATCGTGATCGCCAACCATGCGCTGGTCATGATGCAAGCCGCAACCGGCGGGCTCGACGACAACACGCGACCGACACGCTACGTCTTCGACGAAGGCCATCACCTGTTCGACGCCGCCGACTCGGCCTTCGCCGCGCATCTCACCGGCGTCGAGGGTTCCGATCTGCGGCGCTGGCTGCTGGGCGCCGAGGGTCGCGGCGGTCGCGCACGCGGGCTGGAGCGGCGTGTCAACGAGCTGGCGGAAAGCGATCCCGCCACCATGCAGGCGCTGCGCGCGCTCTTGTCGGCGGCGCAGGCGCTGCCGTCGGCGGGCTGGCAGACGCGGCTGGCCGACGGCACCACCCAAGGCGACATCGAGGACTTTCTCGCGCTGGTGCGCCAGCAGGTGCTGGCGCGCGCGCCCAAGGACGACAATCCCTATCGCATCGAATGCGACGTGCGGCCGCCGACGATCGAGCTGGTCGAGGCGGCGCGTGCCTGCGGCGAAGCGATCGAGGCGATGCTCAAGCCGGCGCTGGCGCTGATCCAGGCGCTGGCGCGCCAGCTCGACGAAGGCGCCGAGACGCTCGACACCTCGCAGCGCAACCGCATCGAAGGCATCACCCGCTCGCTGCGCAATCGCTGCCAGTTCACGCTCGCGGCCTGGCTCGGCATGCTCAAGAGCGTCGAGAGCGAGCCGCAGGAGGCGTTCGTCGACTGGTTCGCCATCGAGCGCATCGAGGGCCGCGAATACGACGTCGGCATGTACCGCCACTATGTCGATCCGACGCAGCCTTTCGCCGAGGCGGTGGTGAAGCCGGCGCATGGCGTGGTCGTCACCTCGGCGACTCTGCGCGACTGGACCGGGGCCAACGATCCGCCGCCCTCGCCGACCATCTCGTCAGGCACGCTGGAAGCGGCCGACTGGGACGCCGCCGAGGCGCGCACCGGCGCGCGCCATCTCGAGGCGCCGGCGATCCGCGCCGCCGTCGCCTCGCCCTTCGACTACGCCGCCAACACGCGCGTGCTGATCGTGCGCGATGTGTCTCGCGATTCGGTCGAGCAGGTCGCGGCGGCCTATCGCGAGCTGTTCCTCGCCGCCGATGGCGGTGGGCTCGGCCTGTTCACCGCCATCGGCCGGCTGCGCGCCGTGCATCGCCAGATCGCGGCGCCCCTCGAGGAGGCTGGCATCCCGCTCTACGCCCAGCATGTCGGCGGCATGGATGCGGCGACCCTGGTCGACATTTTCCGCGCCGAGGAGCGCTCGTGCCTGCTGGGCACCGATGCGGTGCGCGATGGCGTCGACGTGCCCGGCCGCTCGCTCCGGCTGATCGTGTTCGATCGCGTGCCGTGGCCGCGGCCAGACATATTGCATCGCGCGCGCAAGGATGCCCATCGCGCGGCGGGACATGGCGCCAACGCCTACGACGACATGCTCACGCGCTTCCGGCTGAAGCAGGCCTTCGGCCGGCTGGTGCGGCGCGCCGATGATCGGGGTGTGTTCGTGATGCTCGACAACCGTCTGGCGTCACGCCTGCTGGCGGCGTTTCCCGCGGGCGTGTCGATCCGCCGCGTCGGGCTGGCCGACGCGATCAAGGAGACCCGCGATTTCCTGAAAGCGTCGCCTTAAAGCATCGAGCGGTTAATCAGACGCAGCTGTCATCCCGAGCGCAGCGAGGGATCTAGGGAAGCCACCTGGATCCCTCGCTGCGCTCGGGATGACAGGGCGCGGCGCCGATTTCGGGCTCGTCGCCCTAGTTGGGCATCTTCTTGGCGAGCTCGCCGAAGGTTTTGTAGACCTCGTTGAAGTCCGTGTACTTGTGCGCTTCCTGCAGCGCCGGCGGCAGCGGGCCGACATACTTGGTGTACATGACGGGGCCGTATTTCACGGCCGCGAACGTGCAAGCGAGGACGGCGACCTTGACGATCAGGCCCTTGATGAAGCCGAATATCACGATTGTCTCTCCTCTAGAACACAACGGCGGCGCGGCCGCCTCGAAAATCACTTCAATAACATCCTCTAAATATACATATTCACTGCCATTTATCAAACGAAAACGCGAGCCGACGTGTGTCGACCCGCGTTTCGGCAACCGTGCTCAGGACTTCTTCAGCAGGTCGCGGATCTCGGTCAGCAGCTTCACGTCCGCTGGCACTTCCGGCGGCGGGGGCGGCGGGGGCGGCGCGGCTTCAGCCGCCGCCCTGGCCTTCATGCGGTTGATGCCCTTCACGATGAGGAAGAGGATCCAGGCGATGATCAGGAAGTTGATCGCCACCGTGATGAAGGCGCCATAGCCCAAGGTCGCACCGGCTTTCTGCGCCGCCTCGTAGGTGGTCGCCTTCGACGCCGCCTCGGTGAGGCCGAAGAAGTAGTTGTCGAAGTTCAGGCCACCCAGGAGGCGGCCGATGATCGGCATGAAGACGTCCTTGACCAGCGACTCGACGATCTTGCCGAACGCCGCGCCGATGATCACGCCGATGGCGAGATCGACGACGTTGCCTTTGATCGCGAACTCGCGAAACTCTTTGAGCATCCTCATTCTCCCCAGTATGCGCACCACGCGCCGGCGCCATCCTACGCCGCCCCGGCGAAACCGGAACAGGCTGAATACCTGACGCCTGCCCGGCGCACTCCGCACAGCGGCGATGCAACAAGCGGGCCGCAATACACGTCAGAAGCCGCCGCGCAACCACACCAGCATGGCCGAGACCGTGACCACGGAGAACACGGTCGACAGCAGCACGGTGGTCGAGGTCTCCTCGACGAAGATGTCGTACTGCTTAGCGAGCACGAAGGCGTTCGAGGCGGTCGGCAGCGCGGCCATCAAGAGCGCCGCCTGCGCCCACACCGAATCGAGCGGCAGGAACCACGGCACGATCGCCAGCGCCAGCAGCGGCTGCAGCAGCACCTTGGCGATGGTCACGAGTCCCACCTCGCGCAGATTGGCGCGAATCGCGGTGTCGGACAGAAACAGGCCGATGGCGAACAGCGCGCAGGGCGCGGCCGCCGCGCCGATCAGGTCGAGGAAGCGCTGCAGCGGCACCGGCAGCGCGATGCCCAGCGCCGAGACGACACCGCCCAGGACGATCGCGATCAGCACCGGACTCTGCGCCACCGCCGAGAGCACGCGCCAAACGGTACGCCAGACTCCCCGACCGGCCTGCAGGTCGGCTTCGATCAGCACTGTCGCGAAGGTCAGCAGGAAGGCGCTGCCCAGGCAGGTCGCCGCGGCGGCCGGCACGGCGCCCTGCGGGCCGAGCGCATAGAGGCAAAGCGGGATGCCGATATAGCCGACGTTGCCGTAAGCGGCGCTGAGCCCGTGCAGGCTCATATGCGCCAGCCTGGCGCGCGAGGCGAGGCGGGCCAACAGCATGCCGACGCCGAAGACGATGACGATCACCAGGCCGAAGGCGGCGATGAATGGCAGGTTCAGCACCTCGGAGAGCCGCACATTGGCGATGGCGCTGAACAGCAGCGCCGGCAGCGCGAACCACGTGACGAAGACATTGAGCGCGCCCGAGCCGTCGCGGCCCAGCAGCCGGACGCGGCCGGCGACGAAGCCGGTGGCGATCAGGGCGAAGAGCGGAAAGGCGACGGAAAAGACCACGTCCATGGCCTCGTCCTATAGCGGCGGCGAGGCGCGCCGTCATGCCCGGCACCGGGCCTGAGCCAAACATGAGCATGTTGACGCATCTCGCTGATCGGCAATATATTTCGGGCACCCCCACCAACGGCGGTCGGACTGTCGGCGCCGTTCAAGAACCCACGGAGACACCCATGCGCCGCGTTACCCTCGCGCTCGTGCTGGCGCTGGCCGCCGGTTGCTTCGCGACCGCTTCCACCGCCGCGCCGACCGCGCCACCGGAGACGACTCCGATCGCCAAGCCGAAGCCGACCGCCCAGCAGCGCGCGCTGCGCGCCTGCGCCAAGATGAAGGACGACCAGGCCAAGGCCGCCTGCCAGCGCCGCGCGCAAGCCCAGACGAGGACGCCGCGCAAGGCCATCAAGCGCCCGCCGTCGGTCGTGACGCCCGCCGCCGCTCCGCAGAACTGAGTTCATTGCGCGAGCGGTCGCGGCGCATCACGATGCGCCGATGGAACCGCTGATCACCACCGCAGACCTCGCGCGCCGGCTCGACGAGCCGGCGCTGCGCATCTTCGACTGCACGACCATCCTGCACCCCGAGCCCGGCGGACGCATGCGCGTCGAGACCGGCCGCGCCGCCTATGGCGAGAAGGGCCATATCCCCGGCGCGGCGCTGATCGAGCTGCAACAGGATCTCTCCGACCCCGCGAGCACGCTGCGCTTCACCATGCCCGAGCCGCGTGTGCTGGCGCGCATGGCCGGCGCCAAGGGCATCGGCGACGACAGCGAGGTCGTGCTCTACTGCAACGGCACGCAATGGTGGGCGACGCGCGTGTGGTGGATGCTGCGCGCCATCGGTTTCGATCGCGCGCGCATCCTCGACGGCGGCTTCAAGAAGTGGATCGCCGAAGGCCGGCCGGTCGAGCACAAGATCAACGCCTACGCGCCGGCGACGCTGACGGCGAAGCCACGCAGCGGCCTGATGGTCGGCAAGGATGAAGTGCTCGCGTCGCTCGCCGATCGCCGCGCTGTCGTGGTGAACTGCCTGACCGAGGCGCAGCATCGCGGCACCGGCGGCGCGCAGTACGGCCGGCCGGGACACATCACCGGCAGCGTCAGCCTGCCGGCGGTCTCGCTGTTCGAAGCCGACGGCACGTTCAAGGACACCGCTACGTTGTGCGCGATGTTCATCGATCGCGGCATCGATGGCACCAAGCGCGTGGTCGCCTATTGCGGCGGCGGCATCGCGGCGACCGGCGACGCCTTCGCGCTGGTCGCGCTGCTAGGCCATGACAACGTCGGGGTGTACGATGCCTCGTTGCAGGAGTGGGCGACGGACCCGCGCCTGCCCATGAGCGTCGGCTGAAGTCGTCGTTTCTGATCGGCGAAGCATGTTCGCTCGTGATCTTCTCGCTAAGCCGCGACGAGTGGCTATCGGATGAGGAGGATCTGAAGCATGGACACGCTCCAGGAGATTCGTGAAGCCGCCGAGAAGGGGGAAGTCTTCGCCCAGGTCGTTCTCGGCACCCTGCACAGCGGCTTCGGACCATCGTGGATTTCGAGTCACTATTCGAAGCACTACAAGACAGTGGTCGCTTCGGTGGTGGAAGACCACCAGGAGGGCCTGAAGTGGTTCCGCAGGGCGGCCGATCAGGGCTCGTCCGACGGCCAGTTCGCGATTGGCCGGATGTACGAGCACGGCACGAACGTGACGCCGAAGGATCCCGTCGAAGCGATCAAGTGGTACACGATGGCCGCAAACAATGGCGATGGATCGGCGGGCGACTGGGCGATGAACGCGCTGGCCGCGATGCACTTTGACGGCAAAGGCGTGAAGCGGGACTACGTCGCGGCGGCGAAGTGGTACCACAAGCTCGCGGATTCAGCGGGGGGCGGCCCGGCCCAGGCGCGCCTGGGCTGGATGTACGAGAACGGCAAGGGCGTGCTTCAGGACATCGTCGAAGCCCACAAGTGGTTCAATCTGGCCGTCGAGAACATTCCATTGGCGGTCGCGACAGACGAGAAGGCTCTGGAGAAAGCCCAGCAGCAGGCGGAGAGCGATCGCGGCAGGGTCGAACGTGCGATGACACCCGCGCAGATCAAGGAAGCATGGCGGCGGTATGATGCATGGAAGGACGGCGTGCGTGGCAAGACCGGGGCATGACAAACGGAACTCGACGTCAACGGACTATGTCGGCGAGTGCTTGGAGGACAAACGATGGCCGCTTACCTGATCGTCGAGATCGGAACCACCGACGCCGCGCTGATGGCGGAGTATCGCAAGCACACGCCCGGGCTGATCGCCAAGTTCGGGGGCAAGTTCGTCGTGCGCGGCGGCGAGACCGAGACGCTCGAAGGCGGCTGGTCGCCGCCGCGCCTGGTGATGATCGAGTTCCCCGACATGGCAACAGCGAAGCGCTTCTATCACTCCGAGGAGTACAAGCCAGTGCTGGCGATGCGGCTGAAGGCTGGCAATTGCCGCGCCGTGCTGGTCGACGGCGTACCGCCAGCCTGAGATGACCGCGCCCCGCGACGTCGCGGCCCATCAGGCGATCGCCGATCTCTACAACGCGCTGATGACCGGCGTGGTGCTGACCCTGGTCATGCGCCGCGGCGAAGACACGGCGCGCGACTTCGTCTTCCGCCATTTCCGCCGCCAGCATCTCGAGAAGTTCAAGCCCGGCCTGATCAAGCTCGGCCTCGACACGCTGCCGCACGCCGTCGCTTGCGCGCAGTACCACTACCTGTCCAACGCCGTGGGCGGGGTGAAGACCGAGTATGTCGTGGAGTCCGACCGCAAGGCCTGGGTGCGCTATCCGCCGCCGCGCTGGATCTGGCGCGGCACCGCGGTCTGCGCCGTGCCGCACGCGGTCAACGCCGCGATGCTGCACGGCTGGCACGGCCACAACGGTGTGTCGCTGGGCAATCCGCGCCTGGGCTTCGTCTGCACCGGTTTGATCACATCAGGGGCGCCGGGCCTCGAGGGCTACTACCTCGAATACGACCACGACATCGCCGAGCACGAGCGCGTGCGCTTCGTCGAGGGCGAGACCATGCCGCGCTTCGACGCCGCGCGGGCGCCGACACTCGACGTCGCCAGCTGGCCGGCCGAGCGCTTGCACAGGGTCTACCGTTCCTACGCCATGGAGTATGTGCGCAGCCTGTTGCCGACCCTGCTCGAGCTGATCGGCGCCGAGGGCGTACGCGAAGAAGTCGGCCGCGCCGCGCGGCTGGTCGGCATGCAGTATTTCGACGACTGCGCCCAGCGGCTCGGCGGCGCGACCGATGGCTTCGCCGCCTTCCTCGCGGCGATGCAGGCGGCGCAGGGCGAGGACGTCACGCTCGACGGCGCACGCCTCACGCAGCGCGGCTGGAAGCTGATGCGCGGTGTCGAGCTGGGCGACGACGATCGGGCGCTGGCCGCCTTCGATGCCTGGAACGGGCTATGGCAGGGCGCGCTCGCCGCCAGCGACCGATTCCTCTCTCTGCAGACGCACCACGTGCGCGGCGACGATGGCGACTGGACTATCGAGTGGCGCGTGCGAACCAGCGCTCGATGACCCGGCGATAGCCCTCGTACAGGCGCAGCCCGTCGAGTTCGTTGGGGGCGAAGAGGCGCAGCTCAAGGTGCTCTGAGCCGAGCGTCATGCGCGAGGCGTCGATCACCTGGCAGCCATAGGCGAGGATGCGCACGAAGCGGCCGGGCAGGACCTCGTAGGGCCAGTCGTCGAGGCAATCGAGAGCGGCGACCTCGACATTGGCTTCCTCGCGCGCCTCGCGCACGACGGCCGCCTCGTGGCTCTCGCCGGCATCCGGGCGACCGCCTGGCAGATCCCACTCGTCGCGATCGTTGCGCAGCAGCAGGACGCGGCCATCGATCACGACAACGCCTTTGACCGACACGGGAATCGTCACGACCAAGATCCTCCGCGCTAATGCTAGAGCGACGAGCCCGAAATCGGCATCGCCCTGTCATCCCGAGCGCAGCGAGGGATCTAGGAAAGCTGCCTAGATCTCTCGCTGCGCTCGGGATGACAGGTGCGTCTGATTAGCCGCGCGTCGCTCTATCGTACACAAAGACAAAGGGCCGGGGATTGCTCCCCGGCCCTTCCGTATCCGATCCGGATGGATCGACGACGGACTTAGAAGTCCATGTCGCCGCCCATGCCGCCCATGCCGCCACCGCCCGGCATCGGCGGGCCCTTCTTCTCGGGCCGCTCGGCGATCATCGCCTCGGTGGTGATCAGCAGGCCGGCGACCGAGGCCGCGTCCTGCAGCGCCGTGCGCACGACCTTGGTCGGGTCGATGATGCCCGCCTTGATCATGTTGACGTACTCGCCCTTCTGCGCGTCGAAGCCGAAATTGGTGTCCTTCGACTCCAAGAGCTTGCCGACGACCACCGAGCCGTCCTCGCCGGCGTTGTCGACGATCTGCCGCACCGGCGCCTGCAGCGCGCGGCGGATGATGTCGATGCCGGCCTTCTGGTCGGCGTTCGAGGTCCGCAGCTTCTCGAGCGAGCGGGTGGCGTAGAGCAGGGCCGAGCCGCCGCCGGCGACGACACCCTCTTCCACCGCGGCGCGGGTCGCGTGCATCGCGTCATCAACGCGATCCTTGCGCTCCTTGACCTCGATCTCGGTCGAGCCGCCGACCTTGATGACGGCGACGCCGCCGGCCAGCTTGGCGAGACGCTCCTGGAGCTTCTCCTTGTCGTAGTCCGAGGTGGTCTCCTCGATCTGCGCCTTGATCTGGGCGATGCGGCCCTCGATGTCCTTCTTCTTGCCGGCGCCGTCGACGATCGTGGTGTTCTCCTTCTGGATCAGCACCCGCTTCGCCTTGCCCAGCATGTCGAGCGTGACGTTCTCCAGCTTGATGCCGAGATCGTCGCTGATCAGCTGGCCGCCGGTCAGGATCGCCATGTCCTCGAGCATCGCCTTGCGGCGATCACCGAAGCCCGGCGCCTTCACGGCCGCGACCTTCAGGCCGCCGCGCAGCTTGTTGACGACCAGCGTGGCCAGCGCCTCGCCCTCGACGTCCTCGGCGACGATCAGCAGCGGCTTGCCCGACTGCACGACCGCCTCGAGCACCGGCAGCATCGCCTGCAGGCCCGAGAGCTTCTTCTCGAACAGCAGCAGGAACGGCTGCTCAAGCTCGCAGGTCATCTTGTCGGCGTTGGTGATGAAGTACGGCGAAAGGTAGCCGCGATCGAACTGCATGCCCTCGACGACGTCGAGCTCGGTGTCGAGGCTCTTGGCCTCTTCCACCGTGATCACGCCCTCGTTGCCGACCTTCTTCATCGCCTCGGCGATCATCTTGCCGATCGACTCCTCGCCATTGGCCGAGATCGTGCCGACCTGCGCCACCTCGTCCGAGGTGGTGATCTTCTTGGCGCGGCTCTTGATGTCCTCGACCGCCGCCTCGACCGCCAGGTCGATGCCGCGCTTGAGGTCCATCGGGTTCATGCCGGCGGCGACCAGCTTGGCGCCCTCGCGGACGATCGACTGGGCCAGCACGGTCGCCGTCGTGGTGCCGTCGCCGGCCACGTCGTTGGTCTTCGAGGCCACTTCGCGCACCATCTGGGCGCCCATGTTCTCGAACTTGTCGGCGAGCTCGATCTCCTTGGCGACCGTCACACCGTCCTTGGTGATGCGCGGCGCGCCGAAGCTCTTGTCGAGCACGACGTTGCGGCCCTTCGGACCCAGCGTCACCTTCACCGCGTTGGCGAGGATGTCGACGCCGCGCAGCATGCGATCGCGCGCGTCACCCGAAAAACGTACGTCTTTGGCAGCCATTGTTCCCTCGTGGAATTCGGTTCAACAAAAAAGACCGTGCGCGATGACGCGACGGTCTTAAGCGGCTTTCTTGGCGGCTTTCGCGGGCGCCTCGAGGATGCCCATGATGTCGCTCTCCTTCATGATCAGGAGATCGACGCCGTCGAGCTTCACTTCGGTGCCCGACCACTTGCCGAACAGGATGCGGTCGCCGACCTTGACGTCGAGCGGCACCAGCGTGCCCTTCTCGTCGCGCGCGCCCGGACCGACAGCGACGATCTCGCCTTCCATCGGCTTTTCCTTGGCGGTGTCGGGGATGATGATGCCGCCCTTGGTCTTCTCTTCTTCCGCGACGCGCTTCACCACGACGCGGTCATGCAGCGGACGAAAGCTCATGAACTCCCTCCTCCTTGGGTCAAAACGAGGCCCCTCTCCGGGCCGGGTAATAAGATTGCTGTTAGCACTCCTGAATCATGAGTGCCAACGCGCGGGCGGGATGTAGGGGTTTGCCCCGATTTAGTCAAGGATCAGCAGCAATCCCGTCGCGCTGCTGCTAACATCTTGATTTGTTTCATGAAATCCGTTGCGTTGGCACGCTTCTCGCGAGACCATCGACGTTCCTCGACGTTTGAATCCACCCGGAGGAAAGGTGTTCGAGATGTCTGGTGCGTTCGAGAAGCAGCTTCGCGACTATCGGCTGACAACGGCGGAGATCCTGTATTTCCTGCCGGATCATCAGAACCTGCTGCAGACATTCATCTGGCAGGATCTCGACATCGCGCCGAAATTCCCCGTGCTGACCAAGTTCCTGACCTTCTGGCAGAAGAACCTCGACGGCAAGCTGCACCGCGTGCGGATCGCCAGCGCCGGCCTGATCCAGCCCGCCGAGTTCCGCTTCGCCCAGGTATTGGCGACGGTGCACTGAATAGCGGCGTTCGGGATGATAGCGGGCGTACCGCACCAGCTCAGAAATTGAGCTGCCAGACCTGGATGCTGAGCACCGCCAGGAAGCCGACCCAGCAGAGATAGGGGGCGAGCAGCCAGGCGGCGAGCTTGGAGTGCTGGCGGAAGGCGCCGATGGTGGCGCCGATCGCTACGGTCAGCGTCAGCATCACGACCACGGCCAGACCGATGCGGTGGGCGCCGAAGAGCACCGGCATGCACATCGCGTTGAGGGTCAGCTGGGTCCACCACAGCAACTGGGCCGAGCTGGTGCGATGCCAAGGCGCGCTGCGCCAGACCAGCCACATCGCCATCGCCATGGCGATGTACATCGCCATCCAGATCAGCGGGAATATCCCGCTCGGGGGCATGCCGAGGGGTTTCTTCAGCCCGTCCCACCACGCCGGATCGTGCGCGGGCGAGTAGAAGGCGCCGATACCGCAGACCAACGTCACGACGACCAGAAACCACAGGAACATCGCTACCCGCCGCAAGCTGGTAGGCGGCAGGTAGCGTTCGAAGTCGTCGGAGAGGGAGCGCAACGTCATGACTTCCCAGAAACTACTTAAAGATATTCTCCCAAATTACTCTACCACCAATAAATTGTCACGACGGATGTCAGGAGACCGCCAGATACTCCTGGCGCGTGCGGGCGATCAGGCCGGCGACGGCGGGAATATCGGCCACGCCTGACACCGAATGGCCGGCGCTCCAGATGTCCTTCCAGCGCCGCGCGCCGCGCTCGCGCGCCTCGCTGTTGATGTCCTTGGCGACATCGATGCCGCCGCGCGCCGGCAGATTATCGGGATCGGCGCCGGCGGCGACGATCGACGGCCTCAGCATATTGGTCTCGAGCCCGGTGAAGGCGCGGGTCAGCAGCACGTCGTCGAGGCGCGACGACACCAGCATCTCCTTGTAGGCGTCCTTGGCCATGCTCTCGCGCGTGGCGATGAACTTGGTACCCATATAGGCGAGGTCGCAGCCCAGCACCTGCGCGGCGCGCAATGCGCGGCCATCGGCGATACCGCCGGCCAGCACCAGCGGCCCGTCCCAGATCGCGCGCACGGCGCGGGCGAAGGCGAACGGATTGGCCCAGCCGGTCTGGCCGCCGGCGCCGGCCGTGAGCAGCACCAGCCCGTCGCTGCCCGTCGCGATCGCCTTCTCGGCGTGGCGCATCGAGGCGACATCGGTGAAGACGCGGCAGCCGATGTCTTGCAGCGGCGCGATCACATTCTCCGGGCTGCCGACGCTGGCGATCACCAGCTCGACGCGATGGCGCAGCAGCACGGCGAGATCGTCGGCGAGCCGCGTGTTGGAGCGATGCACGATCAGGTTGGGACAGATCGGCGCCAGCCGCTTACCCGCGCGCTGCTCGGCCGCCCCGACACGTTGGCGCATCGTGGTCAACCAGGCATCGAGCTCCTCGACCGTTCGGGCGTTGGCGGTCGGAAACGAGCCGACGACGCCTTCGACGCAGGCGGCGACCACCAGCTCGACGCCGGAGACGAGGAACATCGGCGCCGCGATCAGCGGCAGCGACAAGCGGGACGACAGATCGGGCGGCAGTGACATGCGGCTACGATAACGATTGGGACCGCCGGCGTCCCGCCGGCTCTTTTCATGAAGCCGGCGAGACGCCGGCGGTCCCAGCGCTCAGCGTGTCGGTGCGGAGGTACGTACGACCGCGATGCTGAGGTCGCCGGAGGAGCCGGACGTCGGACGTAGCGCGGGGCCAATCAGGCAGGCCAGGCCGGCGAGGACCAGGAGGATGCGCAGGGTGAACGGTATCCGCATCATGCCCTCCCCGCCGACGCGAAGCGGCGCAGGGCCGAGACCGCCGCGCGGCCATCGCCGGCCGGTTGGTAGAACACGCTGAAGGTCTTGAAGGCCTCGACGAAGCGCGGCGCCGTCGCGGCGTCGGCGATCTCCCAGGCGTCGAAGCCGCAGCGACGCATGAACAGCGCCTGGTCGATCAGCACGTCGCCTGTGGCGCGCAGCTCGCCGGCGAAGCCCAGGCGCTCGCGTAGCCCGCGCGCCTGGCTGTAGGCGCGCCCGTCGCTGAACTTCGGGAACTCCAGCGCGATCAGGTCGAGCCGATCGATGGCGCCGGCGAGTGCGTCGATCGCATCGGTGTTGCGCAACCGCACGCCCAAAGGCGCGCCGCGTGCCAGCAGTTGATCGCGCTCGGCCTGGAAACGGGCGAACGACACGATCGTCGGCTCGCGCGCCGGTAGCGGCGAGGCATCGTCGATGACACGCCAGGGATCCTCGACGAGGCGTCCGTCCTTAAGCAGCGGCATAGAGGCGCTCCTTGAACGGGGCATCGCCGACACGGCGATAGGTGTCGACGAAGCGTTCGCCGGCACGGCGTACCTGAAGATAGGTCTCGACCAGAGTCTCGATCGCGTCGACGACATCGTCGGCGGAAACGGCGGGGCCGATGATGCGGCCCAGCGACGTGGTCTCGGTGCCGTCGCCGCCCAAGGTGATCTGGTAGAATTCCTCACCGTTCTTGTCGACGCCGAGGATGCCGATGTGGCCCACGTGGTGATGGCCACAGGCGTTGATGCAGCCCGAGATCTTGATCTTCAGCTCGCCGATGTCGTGCTGGCGCTTCAAATCGGCGAAACGCCGCGTGATGCGCTGCGCCACCGGGATCGAGCGCGCGTTGGCCAGCGCGCAATAGTCGAGACCGGGGCAGGCGATGATGTCGCTGACCAGCCCGAGATTGGGCGTCGCCAGATCGACCGCCGCCAGCCTGCGCCACAGCGTCGGCAGGTCGGCGCGCTTCACATGCGGCAGCACGAGGTTCTGTTCGTGCGAGACGCGGATCTCGTCGTGGCTGTAGGCGAGCGCGAGATCGGCGACCGCTTCCATCTGCGCCGCGCTGGCGTCGCCCGGCGGCGCGCCCTCGGGCTTCAGGGAGAGGTTGACGATGGCATAGCCTGGCTCGCGATGCGGCGCGACGTTGGTCTTCAGCCAGCGCGCGAAGGAGACACTCTCCAGCCGCAGCCGCTCGACGGCGAGATCGACGGCCGGCTGCGGTTCATAAGCGGGCGGCGAGAAATGCCTGGCGATGGCGTCGATGGTCTGCGGCGGCAAGTCGAGCGCGCCGTCGCGGATCGCCGCCCACTCGGCCTCGACGCGGCGGCGCATCTCCTCGACGCCGATCTCGTGCACCAGGATCTTGATGCGCGCCTTGTAGAGATTGTCGCGACGCCCGGCGAGATTGTAGGCGCGCAGGATCGCCTCGAGATAGGACAGCAGATGCCGCTTCGGGAGGAATTCGCGGATGGTCTTGCCGATCATCGGCGTGCGGCCCAGCCCACCGCCGACGATCACTTCGAAGCCGACCTCGCCCTTCTCGTCGCGATGCAGGCGCAGGCCGATGTCGTGCACGCGCACCGCGGCGCGATCGTGCGGCGAGCCGGTGACCGCGATCTTGAACTTGCGCGGCAGGAAGGTGAATTCGGGATGCAGGCTCGACCACTGGCGGATGATCTCGCACCAGATCCTGGGGTCCTCGATCTCGTCGACCGCGACGCCAGCCCATTGATCGGCCGTGGTGTTGCGAATGCAGTTGCCGCTGGTCTGCAGCGCGTGCATCTCGACCGAGGCTAGATCGTCGAGCGCGTCGGCGGCGTCCTCGAGCTTGATCCAGTTGAACTGGATGTTCTGGCGCGTGGTGAAGTGGCCGTAGCCGCGATCGTAGCGCCGCGCGATATGCGCCAGCATGCGCATCTGCTTCGAGGACAGCGTGCCGTAGGGGATGGCGACGCGCAGCATGTAGGCGTGCAGCTGCAGATAGAGCCCATTGGTCAGCCGCAGCGGCTTGAACTGCTCCTCCGTCAGCTCACCCGAGAGGCGGCGCTTCACCTGGTCGCGGAATTGCGCGACGCGCTCGGCGACGAAGGTGCGATCGTGTTCGTCGTAGGTGTACATCGGCTGCTCAGAGGTAGCGCACGGCGTCGGCCGCGATGGTGTCGATGGTCAAGCCGTTGGCGCGGATGCGTTCGCGCAGGTCGACCGGCTCGATCACGCCGCCATGGTCGGTGACGGCGATCAGCGCCGGGCCGACGATCACGGTCGTGGCGTCACGATCGCAGATCGCCACCAGTCGTTCGGCATCGGCCGCCGTGCGCGAGACCGCCGCGTCGGCGAGCGATGTCGTCCAGGTGCCGTCGCCCGCGAGGAAAACCACCGCGCCGTCGCGCAGGCGATTGGCGGTGGCGATCTGCAAAGTGGATTTGGCGGCCTTGGCCATCACGAAGCCTCCGCGAGAAGAGCGGGCAGGCCGGCGCTCGCCAGCGCGGCCACCTCGCCAATGATGATGAGGGCGGGTCCACCGCCGGCGTGACGCGCCGCCAGCGCGGACAGCGAACCGACCGTGCCGATGGAAACGCGCTGATCGGGGCGCGTGCCACGATCGACGATGGCGACAGGCACGGAGAGCTGAATGCCCGCCGCCAGCAATCGATCGCGCACGCGCGGGGCTTGTGACAGCCCCATATAGATCACGGTGGTCTGGCCCGGCCGCGCCGCGGCCCGCCAGTCGATATCGGGCTCGCCATCGCGGCCATGCGCGGTGACCAGGGTCACGGATTGCGCGAGATCGCGATGCGTCAGCGGGATGCCGGTGGCGGCGGCGCAACCGAGCGCCGCGGTGATGCCGGGCACGACGAAGACCTCGATACCGGCTGAGCGCACATATTCGAGCTCCTCGCCGCCGCGACCGAAGACGAAGGGATCGCCGCCCTTGAGTCGTACGACGCGCTTGCCGGCGCGCGCATGCTCGACGATCAGCGCGTTGATCGCGTCCTGCTTGTGGCTGTGGCGACCCTTGCGCTTGCCCACCGGCACCAGCTCGGCGTCGCGGCGTGCGTAGTCGAGGATCGCCGGTGACACGAGATCGTCGTGCAGGATCACGTCGGCGCGCTGCAGCAGGCGCAGCGCGCGCAGGGTCAGCAATTCCGGATCGCCGGGGCCGGCGCCGACGATGTGCACCACGCCCTGCCCGTCATCGCCGCGCGCCAGGCTCGCGTGCATGGCGATCTCGGCCTCGGCGTCGCGGCCGGCCAGCACCATCTCGCCGATCGGGCCGTCGAGCGTGCGTTCCCAGAAGCGCATGCGATTGCCAACGCCCTTGGCGGCGGCGCGGAAGCGCGCGGCGAATGCCGCCAACGCGCCGATACGCGCCGGCAGCGCCGCCTCGACGCGCTCGCGCAGCAGCCGCGCCAAGGTCGGCGACGCGCCGCCGGTGGAGATCGCGGCCACGACGCCGTCGCGGTCGACGATCGCCGGCATGATGAAGTCGCAGAGATCGGGCCGGTCGACGACGTTCACCGGCACCTTGGCCGCACGGGCCCAGCCGGCGACCAGACGATCGAGATCGGGGTTGCCCGTCGCGACGAACGCCAGCGTCGCCTCGGCGAGGTCGGCCGCGACCACCGCCTCCGACGCCACGCGGCGCACCAAAGCGCCAGCCTTGACCAGCAAACCGGCGCGCTGCTCCGCCGCCGGCGTGAAGCCGACGACCAGGGCCGTCTTGCCGTGCAGGGCCATGAAGATCGGCAGATGGTCCAAAGGGCGCTCTCCCGGCAGAAGCCGTCGCCCTCCAATTGGCCCTTCTGGTTGGGGTAATACAAAATAATTTACCTAACTACATCGCATAAATAACCTATTGAACAACTCTACAGTGTTCTTTTTCCTGAAGGCCGGAGCGATTAGCGTCCCGGCCTCACCGAGGGGGAAACACGATGGCCAGAACGGGTTTGCGAGCGGCGGTCGGCACCAAGGCGCCGAAGATCGGCACCTTCATCTTCGAGTTCGCCGTTCCCGGGATCGGCCAGGCCCTGGGCGCCGCCGGGGCTGAATTCGTCGTGATCGACATGGAGCATAGCGGCTTCGGCTTCGACACCGTGCGCGCCGCCATCAAGTACATCCAGGCCGGCAACCTGCCGGTCATCGTGCGCGCGCCGTCCAAGGCTTACGACCATATCGCGCGCATCATGGATATCGGCGCCGACGGCGTGATGGTGCCAATGGTCTCCTCGGTCGAGCAGGCGCGCTCGGTGCTCGACGCGGTGAAGTACTTCCCGCAGGGCAAGCGCGGCGTGGCGCTGGGCCTGGCGATGGACCGCTACAGCATGAGCGGCGCGTCGCTCGCCGAGCGCTTCGCCGCGCAGAACGACCGCACCATCGTCATGCTGCAGATCGAGGATCCCGCCGGCGCGGAGTGCGCCGGCCAGATGGCGGCAATGGACGGCGTCGACGTGCTGTGGGTCGGCCACAACGATCTGTCGGTCGCCATGGGCATCCCCGGCGCTTTCGACGATCAGCGTTTCCAGGCGCATGAGGGCGCCACCATCGAGGCCTGCCGCAAGCACGGCAAATCCGCCGGCCGCCTGGCGCGCGACGCCGAGGAGGCCGCCCGCTTCGTGGCACGCGGCTACGATTTCATCTCTATCGCCACCGATGTCGGCCTGCTACAGCAGGCCATGGCCTCCGGCATCGCCCGCGTGCGGCGCGGTTGATCTGTCATCCCGAGCGCAGCGAGGGATGACTGCATGGATTCGCCCTACGGCTTCAGCTCGATCTCGATGAACACGTACTCGTGGGGATTGGGGTTGATCACGTCGTGCTCGACGCCGACGGCGCGCGTGTACGACACGCCCTTCTTCATGTCGGACTCGACATACTGCGTGCCCGTCCACACGCCGAGCTTGCCGTCGACCAGCGGCACGACGATGTAGTCGTGCCCGTGGCGATGCCAGCCGGTGCGCGCGCCCGGCGGCATGCGCCACTCCCAGACGATGGCGCGGTCGGTCTCGAGCTGCTTGGTGCCCTTGGCCATCGGCCTGGATTTGTCCTCGTCGCGTTCCGCCATCGTCCTGCCCTCGCGTTCGCGCTCACCCTAGCATGAGCGAAACGCCTATGGCGCTCGACGACGATTCGTGCATATACACGTATTAGTCCCGTCCTCGAGTATCGTATGCCCGATTCCGCTCCCGTCTCGCGCCAATCCTCGGCGCCGCCCGCGCCGCATCCCCTGCTGTCGGCGCCGCCGGTGCCGACCATCGCGCGCCTGGCGCTGCCGACCACGGCTGTCATGATCGCGCAATCCGGCGTCAGCATCGCCGAGACCTGGGTGATCGGCCAGCTCGGCACCGACGCGCTGGCCGGCTTCGCGCTTGTCTTCCCGCTGCTGATGCTGATGACCATGATGGCCGCCGGCGGCATCGGCGGCGGCATCGCCTCGGCGATCGCGCGCGCCGCGGGTGGCGGGCGCACCGCCGACGCGCGCGCGCTGGTCGTGCACGCGCTGATCGTCGCGCTGGGTTTCGCACTGCTGTTCACCATCGGCATGCGCGTCTTCGGCGCCGATATCTATCGCCTGCTCGGCAGCCTGCGCGGCGGCGGCGCGGGCGCCGGCGGCGATCCGGCCCGCGTGCTGGCCTATGCGCTGACCTATTCCGATACCGTCTTCGCCGGCGCCGCCGCGCACTGGGCGATGTTCGCGCTGTCGGCGATCCTCAGGGGCGCCGGCAACGCCGCCCTGCCCGGCAAGGCGATGCTGCTGAGCTCGCTGCTGCAGATCCCGCTGACCTACGTGCTGGCGCTCGGTATCGGCGGCTGGGGCGGCATGGGCATCGCCGGCGCCGCTGTCTCCGCGATCCTCACCGCCCTGCTCGCATCAGGGCTGATGCTTGTCGCGCTGCGCCGCGGCGCGGCCGGCGTCGCGCTTGATTTGCGCGGCGTCTCGCTGCGGGGTGCGCTGTTCGCGCCGATCCTGCGCGTCGGCCTGATCTCCTCGATCTCGGCGCTCACCGCCAACCTCGCGACCATCCTCGTCACCCTGCTGGTCGCCGGCTTCGGCGTGGCGGCGCTGGCCGGCTACGGCGTCGGCTCGCGGCTGGAGTTCATGCTGGTGCCGCTGGCCTTCGGCATCGGCTCGGCGCTCACCACCCTGGTCGGCATCGCCGTCGGCGCCGGCCAGTGGCAACGCGCGGTGCGCGTCGCCATCATCGGCTCGCTGATGGCCGCGGCGCTGACCGGCACCGTGGGCTTGCTGGCGGCGATCTTCCCGCAGGGCTGGATGTCGCTCTTCAGCGCCGATCCGCTGGTGCAACAGACCGGCGTGACCTATTTGACCCGCGCCGCGCCGTTCTACGCCTTCTTCGGCCTGGGCATGGCGCTGAACTTCGCCTCGCAAGGCGCCGGCCGGCAGGGCGTGCCGCTGGCCATCGCCTTCGTGCGCCTGGCGCTGGTGGCCGGCGGCGGCTGGCTTGCGGTGCATGTCTGGGGCCTGGGCGAACGCGGCCTGTTCTGGGCGGTCGCCCTTTCCATCATCGTCTTCGGCCTAGCCAATCTCGTGGCGCTGATCGTCAAGCCTTGGCGCGGGCGTTAGCGACATCTGTCATTCCGAGCGCAGCGAGGGATCTAGGGCGATCCTAGATCCCTCGCTACGCTCGGGATGACAGCCCAATGCGCCGCGGAATAAACGGCACCATCACCAGCGCCAGCACGAAGGCCGCGCCCACCGCCAGCCACGCCTCGTTGAACGACAAGGTCATCGCCGCGCGCTCGACCAGCGGACGGACCGTCTCCTGCGTTCCGACGTCGACAGCTCCGATCGGCACGCCGGTGAAGCGCTCCAGCGGCAGGCCGACGAAGCGCGCGGCCTCGCGGTCGCCGGCCATCAGGCGCTCGGCCAGGCGCGCGCCATGGACCGGCGCGCGCTGCTCGAGGATGGTGTCGATCAGCGCGATGCCGATGGCGCCGCCCAGCACGCGGGTCAGGTTGAACACGCCGCTGGCTTCGGCCGATTCGGCGTCGTTCCAGCCATCGAGCGCCAGCCGCGTGATCGGCAGCAGGCAGAGCAGCATGGCCGCGCCACGCAGCACCTGCGGCCAGAACAGCTCGTCGAAGCCCGCGCGCGGCGTGGTGAAGCCGTTGGCGATCAGGCCGGCGGCGAACAGCGCGAAGCCGAAGGCGGTCAGGCCACGGGCATCGATGCGCGGCTCGATCCACGCGGCGAGCGGCGCCACCAGCAACTGCACGGCGCCGGTCACGGCCATGACCGTGCCGATCTGAAGCGGCCCCATATCGCGCACCAGGCCGAGGAACACCGCCAGCAGGTAGGTGGCGCCATAGAGGCCGACGCCGAGGACGAAGTTCAGGCCGCAGCCCAGGGAAAAACCGCGATCACCGAAACGCCGCAGATCGACCAGCGGATGCGCGCGCGTCAGGCAGAGCCAGGCGCTCGCCGCCGCGGCCAGCGGACAGACGATGTACAGTGCGATCACGACAGGGCCCTGCCAGTCGTTGCGCGGGCCGGTCTTCAGCAGCAGCTCCAACCCGCCGAGGAATATCGCCGCGCACAGCACGGTCGAGGCGCTGATGCGCCACAAGGTCGACCAGTCCGGCTTGGCGCCGCGCACGAACAGCGCGACCAGCGCCACGACGATCAGGCCGGGCGGCAGGTTGATCAGGAACATCCAGTGCCACGACGTCGTCTCGGTCAGCCAGCCGCCGAGCGCCGGACCGATGGTCGGCGCGATCATCGCGAAGCTGCCGGCGATCGTCGCCACCTTGGTGTGATGCGTGGGCGGAAAGAGCGTGAAGCCGGCGGTGAACACGCCGGGGATCAGCAGGCCGCCGAACAGGCCCTGCACGATGCGCCAGGCGACCAGCGCGGCGAAGTCGCCGGCCAGCGCGCAGCCCAGGCTGCTGACGGTGAAGCCCAGGGTCGCGCCGGCCATCAGCCAGCGCAGCCCGAACGCGCGCGTCAGCCAGCCCGACAGCGGGATCGCGATCACCTCGGCCACCAGATAGGCCGTCTGGATCCAGCTCAGATCGTCATGCGCGATGCCGAGCGCGCCGCCGATGGCGGTGAGCGAGCTGGCGACAATCTGGATGTCGAGGATGGCCATGAACATGGCGACGCACATCGCCAGGAAGCCGAGCCACGTCCGCAGGTCGGCGCGCACCGCCGCTTCAGGCACCCGGCCGCTCCCGCCGCGCGCGCAACGCCCGATCCTCGATACGGATCCGCCACCACAGCAGCGCCGCGTTGAGGATCGAGAAGACGATGGCGACGCCGACCTGCCCGAACACCAGCGGCAGGACCGCGATCTCGCCGACGACCACGGCGTAGTTGGGATGGCGTAGGAAGCGGTAGGGCCCGCCGCGCACCAGCGGCGCGCCCGGCAAGGTGACGATGCGCGTCGTCCAGTACGGCCCCAGCGTCGCGATCACCCACAGCCGCAATCCCTGCAGGGCGATGAGCGCCACCAGCGCCGGCCAATGGATCGGCGGCGACGGCGGCAGCAGCGCCACGATCGCCACCAGCCACGATCCGTGCAGCAGCACGAACAGCGGATAGTGCGCGCGGCCGACCTCGACCGCGCCTTTCGCCAGGAGCGCGCGGGTGTTGCGCCGGGCATAGACCAGCTCGCCCAGCCGCTGCGCCGCCACCAGGCCGATGATGATCAGCGCCGCGATCATCGTCCGTCGAGCATCAGGAAGCTGGCCGAGAAGCCCGGCCCCAGCGCGCTCAGCAACGTGCTTTGCGTGGCCAGCTTGTCCTTCATGCGTCGCAGCACGAAGAGGGCGGTGGCCGCCGACATGTTGCCGTAGTCGCGCAAGGTGGCGCGGCTGTCCTCGAGCGAACCGCGCTGCAGCTCCAGCGAATCTTCCAGCGCATCGAGCACCTTGGCGCCGCCGGGATGGCAGGCGAAGCCGTCGACCGACGATATGCAACGATCGTTGCGCGCGAGGTAGTCGTCGAAGACGACGCGCAGGCCGTTCTCGACTAGGCTCGGAATGCTCTGCGCGAAGATCGCCTTCAGCCCGTCGTCGCGCACGTCCCAGCCCATGACGCCCAGCGAATCCGGCCAGGTGTGCTCGCCCGCCGGCCCGAAGGCCGGGCCGTCGCCGTCGCTCGACACGATGGCGCCGGCCGCGCCGTCGCCGAACAGCGCGGTGGCGACGATGTTGCTGCGATCGAAATCGTCGCGGCGGAAGGTCAGCGCGCAGAGCTCGACGACCAGGAACAGCACGCGCGAGCCGGGCGTCGCCCGCGCCAGGTCGACGGCGCGCGCGAGCCCGGTGACGCCGCCGGCGCAGCCCAGGCCGAAGATCGGCAGGCGGCGGATGTCGCGGCGCAGGCCCAACCGCTCGATCAGCAGCGCGTCGAGGCTGGGCGTGGCGATGCCGGTGGTCGAGGCGACGACGATGGCGTCGATGTCCTCGCGCCGCAGCCCGGCCTCGTCGAGGCAATCCAGCGTGATGCGTTCCAGCAGCGCCACTGCATTGTCGATGAACAGTCGGGTGCGCTCCGCCCAGCCATGCGTCTGCTCGTACCATTCGATCGGCACGCAGGAATAGCGCCGCTCGATGCCGGCGTTGCCGAACACCGGCAGCAGCTTCTCGACATCGAGACGGCCGCCCAGCGCGTGCGCCACGCGCGCGCAGACCGCGCGCTGGTCGAGCGTATAAGGCGGAACGGCCGTGCTCAACGCGAGCAGGCGTGGACGTTCGGACATGGACTACTCTCCCGACGACGGCGCCGATCCCACCAATATCATCGTCGGGTGCCAGCGACTGTGCCCCGGGACACTACACGATTTCGCGACAGGAGTTTCGGCGCCTGCAGTTGGCGATTGAGCGCGCGCAAATGTGGCGTCGCGGCGGCGGCGGCCTTGGCCTCGATGGCGCGATAGTGCGTGACAAGGGCGCGGCCGAACGGCGTCAGCGCGGCGCCGCCGCCGCCATCGCCGCCGGCGCGCTTCTCGACCACCGGCTGGCGGAAGCAACGGTTGACCTCGTCGATCAAGAGCCAGGCGCGGCGGTATGACATGCCCATGTCACGGCCGGCGGCGGCGATCGAGCCGCTGGAGTCGATCAGCTCGAGCAGCCGGATCTTGCCCGGACCCACCGCGTCCTGCCCGCCGAACTCGATGCGCAGATTGAGCGTCGCCATCGCGCGATTAGACGACGAACGCGCCCTCAAGCCAAGCCGGCGACGCTTGCGCGTCCGCGCGACGACATGCGATATATTCGCGCGGATATAACGATCGGCGGAGTGGCGGCATGCGCGTGGCGTTGCGTCTGGCTTTCGTGGCGGGACTGTCGTTCGCCGCCGTGACGCCGGTCGCGGCGCAGGAGATCCGCGTGCTGGCGGCGGCCAGCCTGTCGAACGTGCTCGACGGGCTGTGCGCGGACTGGCTGGCCAAAGGCGAGCCGCGCTGCGTCGCGGTCTACGCCGCCTCCTCGGCGCTGGCGCGCCAGATCGAGAACGGCGCGCCGGGCGACGTGTTCATCTCCGCCGACGAGCCGTGGATGAAGCATGTCGTCGACAGGAAGGCGGTGAGGCCCGAGACCCAGCGCGCGCTCGCCACCAATCTGCTGGTGATCATCGCGCCGGCCGACAGCAAGGTCGCGTTGACGCCGGCGCCGAACTTCCCGATCGCCGCCGCTTTGGGTGAAGGCCGGCTTTCATTGGCCGACCCCGACTCGGTGCCGGCCGGTCGCTATGCCAAAGCGGCGCTGGTGCACTTCGGCGTCTGGGACCAGGTCTCCGGCAAGACCGCGCGGGCCGAGAACGCGCGCGACGCGCTGGCTTTCGTGGCGCGCGGCGTGGCGCCGCTGGGCATCGTCTACGGCACCGACGCCAAGGTTGAGCCGAAGGTGCGCGTCGTCGCCAGCTTCCCCGCCGGTAGCCATCCGCCGGTGGTCTACCCCATGGCCGTGACGGCCAACGCCAGGAGCCCACGCGCCCAGGCCTTCCTTGATTTCCTGATGAGCCCGCCATCGCAGGCGGCGCTTCAGCAGGCGGGCTTCGGCCCGCCGCCGAAGTAACGGCGCGGCATGCTCCTGTCGCCCGAGGAGATCGGCATTCTCCTGCTGAGCGTGAAGGTCGCGGCGTGGAGCGTCGCGATCAGCCTCGTGCCGGCGATCGCGGTGGGCTGGGCGCTGGCGCGTCACAGCTTCCCCGGCAAGGCGGCGATCGACGCCGTATTGCATCTGCCGCTGGTGCTGCCGCCGGTGGTCGTGGGCTATGTGCTGCTGATCCTGTTCGCGCCCAAAGGTCCGCTGGGCGCGCCGCTGCGCGACTGGTTCGGCATCGACTTCGCGTTTTCATGGCGCGGCGCGGTGCTGGCGGCGGCCGTCATGGGCTTTCCGCTGATGACGCAGGCGATCCGACTCTCGGCTCAGGCCGTCGATCGCAAGCTCGAGCAGGCCGCGCGCACATTGGGCGCGCCACCCTGGCAGGTCTTCCTCACCATCACCCTGCCGCTGATGGCGCCGGGCGTGCTGGCCGGCACCGTGCTCAGCTTCGCTCGCTCGCTGGGCGAGTTCGGCGCCACCATCACCTTCGTCTCCAGCATCCCCGGCGAGACGCGCACCCTGCCGCTGGCGATCTACGCCTACACGCAGGTGCCCGGCGGCGACGGCCCGGCGCTGCGTCTGACCCTGATCTCCGTCGCCGTCGCGCTGGCGGCGCTGGCCGGCGCGGAACTCCTCAATCGCGCCCTGGCGCGTCGCATCGGAGCGCCGGCGTGATCGAGGTCGATATCGCGCTGAACCTCGACGGCTTCGATCTCGCCGCCGCCTTCGACGTGCCCGACGGCAGCGTCACGGCGCTGTTCGGCCGCTCAGGCTCCGGCAAGTCGACCATTATCGATTGCGTCGCCGGCCTGCGCCGTCCCGATCGCGGGCGTATCGTCGTCGGCGGCGAGACGCTGTTCGACGCGTCGCGCGCCAACGTGCCGCCCGAACGGCGACGCCTGGGCTATGTGTTCCAGGACGCGCGCCTGTTCCCGCATCTGAGCGTCGAGACCAATCTGCGCTACGGCGAGCGCCGCGCGCCGAGCGACCGGCGCATCGCCGCCTTCGACGATGTCGTGGCCTTGCTGGGCATCGGCCATCTGCTGGCGCGCCGGCCCGGCACGCTCTCGGGCGGCGAGCGCCAGCGCGTCGCCATCGGCCGCGCGCTGCTCTCGCAACCACGCGCGCTGTTGATGGACGAGCCGCTGGCGGCGCTCGATCGCGAGCGCAAGGCCGAGGTGCTGCCCTATATCGAACGCCTGCGCGATCGCTTCGGCCTGCCGATCCTCTATGTCAGCCACGCCGTCGAGGAGGTCGTGCGCCTGGCCAAGACGGTCGTGCGCATCGATCACGGCCGCATCACCGGCGTCGGCCCGGTCGAGGAGATGCTGAGCGGCGGCGCCATCGGCGACGAGCATGGCCCGGCCACGGTGCTGCGCGCCGTCGTGAAGCGGCACGATGCCCGTTTCGGGCTGACGGTGCTGGAGATCGGCGCCGGCCGCGAGTTGGTGACGCCGGCGGTCGAGCGACCCGTCGGCGACGCCGCGCGCGTGCGCATCCTGGCGCGCGACGTGTCGCTGGCGCTCGAGCAGCCCACGGGCATCAGCATCCAGAACCGGATCGAGGCGAGCGTCGCGGAGATCACGCGACCCAGCCCGTTCATCGTCGACGTGCGTCTGGATATCGGCGCGCCGCTATGGTCGCGCGTCAGCGCCAAGGCGGCGGAGGAACTCGCGCTCGCACCAGGCAAGCGCGTGGTCGCGCTGATCAAGACCGTGGCGCTGGAGCGCGACTGAGCTTTCTCTTCGGGCCGCGCCGCTCCAGCGGCGCCCCTTCAGAGCGCCGCTGGAGCGGCGCGGCCCAAACTCAACGCGCCGGCAGCCTGAGGTCGGCGACGGCGGCGCCGAACGAGGCCTGCGGCCGCGAGGCCCTCACGCCAAGCCACGCCTCGCGCTCGGCGACGCACGGCAACAGATTCTGGAACAGCTGGCGCCACGTGGTGGCGCCCGAATCGTAGGCGCCGATCAGGCAGCGGTCGAAGGCGCCGTGGCGCTCGTCGAGCTTCGCGGCGTAGGTCGCGCGGCCGCGCGCGGCGGCGGCGATGATGATGCGGTTGGGACGCTCCAGCTGCGCGGTGATGAACGAGCCGGTCTCGCAGCCCGACAGCACCAACACCGTCGGCCGATCGCCGCAGGCGAGGGTCGCCAGCCGATCGATGTCGCCGAGCGAGGCCTTGCGACCGTTGGGTTCGTCCGCCAAGCGCAGCGTGCCCTGCTCGCCATGCGAGCTGAAATAGAGCAGGCAGGCCTCGCTGGAACGCGTGCCCAGGGCCGAGAGCGACTGGCGCAGGCTGGACAGCCGCGCCGGCGGCCGAGCGCCGCCATCGGGCGCTGTCAGCGAGGCGGTGTGCAGGGCCACGCGCGTGACGCCCGCGCCGCGCAAACGGCCGGCGATGTCCTCGGCGGCGAAATCGTAGATCGGCCGGTCGGCGGCGCCGCCGACCACCAGCGCCTTCCAATCGGCGGCCGCGATCGCTGGTAACCCAGAAGTGACCAGCGTGGACGGAACAGGGGCCGCACCCTGCGACTCCGGATCGTGCGGCACGCAAGCCGCCAAGACCGCGGCGATCAGCCCAACCACGCCCCACCGGACGGCCGTTTCCGCCGTGCCGCGCATGACGTCCCCCTCGTCAACGCTTCCCCACCGGTATGATCCGGGAACCGCTGTGGCGGCACAAACGAGGAGTCTTGCGGCCGCTTAATGCTCTGAATGAGAAGGAAAATTAGGATCTTATCCACAGTTTCATAGCGCCCAAAACGGACTTATCCGCACAAGCTATGAAACGACTCGAAGATGAGGTCGCCTCATGCGTGCCTCCCTTGACTCGTCTTCGGCCCGGGTGCATCACCCGGCCCCGCCGTGACCCGGTTCGCGAGGACCGTCAGCGCCTGGGGAAGGTCACGGCCAGGAGTTCGCTCGCGACATGGACAAGACCCCAGGTGGTCCCCCTGCGACGGATCCGGCGAACGGCAACGGGCAGCGCCCGTCCGACGCCTTCGCCGACAACGTGCGCCCGCCCCTGCTGGCCGACGAGGCCCTGCGGCACGAGCACAGCGACAACGGCGACGATCTGCACCACCCCAAGGGACCCGTGGGTGTGCTGGCGCTGGGCGCGCTGGGCGTGGTCTTCGGCGACATCGGCACCAGCCCGCTCTACACCATGCGCGAGATCTTCGCGCATGCCGGCGAGGCCGGCGCGGGCGAGGCCGCCGTGCTCGGCGCGCTGTCGCTGGTGTTCTGGGCGCTGATCCTCACCGTCAGCGTCAAGTACCTCGTGCTCATCCTGCGCGCCGACAACAAGGGCGAGGGCGGCGTGCTGGCGCTGGCGCGGCTGGCCGGCAACGCCCTGCCGCCCGGCGCTGTCGGCCGGCGCGGGCTGATCATGCTGCTGTCGATCGTCGGCCTGGCGTTGTTCTTCGGCGACGCGCTGATCACGCCGGCGATTTCCGTGCTCGGCGCCATCGAGGGCCTGCAAAAGGTCGAGCCCGGCTTCAAGCCCTACATCGTGCCGGTGTCGGTCGCCATCCTCACCGCGCTGTTCTTCTTCCAGTCGCGCGGTACCGGACGTGTCGGCCGGCTGTTCGGCCCCGTCATGCTGGTGTGGTTCGTCGTGCTCGCCACCACGGGCCTATGGCAGATCACGACCTATCCCAGCGTGCTGGCGGCGGTCGATCCGCGGCACGGCATCGCCTTCATGTCGGTGCTGGGCTGGAAAACCTTCATCGTGCTGGGCGCCGTGATCCTGGCGGTGACCGGCGGCGAGGCGCTTTACGCCGACATGGGCCATTTCGGCCGCAAGCCGATCCGCCTGGCCTGGTTCGGCCTCGTGCTGCCGGCGCTGGTGCTGAACTATTTCGGCCAGGGCGCGCTGCTGCTGCGCGAGCCCGGCACGCACGAGCATCTGTTCTTCGAGATGGTGCCGCATTGGGCGCTGATTCCGATGATCGTGCTGTCGACGGCGGCGGCGATCATCGCCTCGCAGGCGACGATCTCGGGTGTCTTTTCGCTCGCCCAGCAGGCGATCCAGCTCGGCCTGCTGCCGCGCATGACCATCCTGCACACTTCGGAGACGGCGATCGGCCAGATCTACGTGCCCAGGATGAACTGGCTGCAGATGATCGGCGTCATCACGCTGGTCGTCACCTTCGGCTCCTCGAGCGACCTCGCCGCCGCCTACGGCATCGCCGTCACCGGCGCGATGTCGATCGACACCATCCTCGCCTGCGTCGTCGCCATCCTGATCTGGCGCTGGCATCCGCTGCTGGCGATCGGCGCCTTCGGCGGGCTGCTGCTGATCGACCTGGCGCTGTTCTCCTCGACGGTGCTGAAGATCCCGGAAGGCGCCTGGTTCCCGTTGGCGATGGCGGCAGGCTCCTGGTACCTGATCTCGTCCTGGCGGCGCGGCCGCGCGCTGCTCTACGAGCAGCTGCAGGGCAGCTCGCTGCCGATCGAGCAGTTCCTCGAGCGCATGGAGCGCGCGCCGCTGCGCGTCGCCGGCACGGCGGTGTTCATGACTGGCGACGTCGCCACCGTGCCACTCGCCCTGCTGCACAACCTCAAGCACAACAAGGTCATGCACGAGCGCGTCATCCTGATGCACGTGCTGACCATGGACGTGCCGCGCGTCGCCGAGACGCGCCGCGTCGAGGTGCGGCGCCTGGGCAAGGGCTTCCACACCGTTGTGGCGCGCTACGGCTTCATGGAGCAGCCCGACGTGCCGGCCGCCCTCGCCCGCTGTCGCCTGCATGGCCTGCCCTACGACGAGATGCAGACCTCGTTCTTCCTCGGCCGCGAGACCTTGGTGCCCTCGGCGAAGTCGCCCCTCGGGCGGGCGCGTCAGAGCATCTTCATCGCGCTGTCGACCACGGCTGCGGCGACCAAGGTGTTCTTCCGCATTCCACCCAACCGGGCGGTGGAACTGGGCGCACAAGTCGAGGTTTGACCTTATCCCGGCGTTAGACATGCTTGATTGAAGCCCTGTGTTTCGCGGGCTAAACTAAGAACGTTCGTACACTAACGATCTGCGTGTTGATTTGATGTCCGCCCTCTCCCTCAGGCACGGCCTGGCTTTCGAGGACCTCTACACACGCGACGGGCTTTGCCGGCTCGACGCGGCGTTCGTGTCGGCACTCGCTGGCGCCGACGTCGCGCTACACAACCGCCTTCTGGCGGCACGCACGGCACCAGACGCGCTGGCCGACAAGGACGAGTCGGCCCTGCTGATCGAGCTGGCGCCGCATCTCGACGATTTCCTCGCCGACCTCTTCGGCGTCACCGCGCCCAACCGCGCCCTGCGCGCGGCGCATGCCAGGCTGATGCCGCTCTACGACTGCAAGCGGCTTTTCGTGCAGCGCCACGCCGCACGCGCGATCAAGCAGCCGGCCGCCGAGACGCTTGACGGCGCCTCCGTCACGGCGGCGGCCAACGCCGTGGTCGGCAGCGACCTCGGCGACGCGTCGATCGATCTGGAGGCGCGCGAGCTGGCCTTCGCCACTGTCGTGCCGCGCCATCTCGACGCCGAGTACAAGATCGCCGCGCCAACGCCTGACATCGACGCGCTGACGCGCTACGCGGCCTGGGCGCTGTTCGCAAAGGAGGGCAAGGCGCGCCATCGCGCCGGGGCGCTGTTCAAGCAGCCGCACAAGCTCGACTTCGAGAAACTGGTGCCGGTCGAGACCGAAACCGTCGACGGCGTGCTGAAGATGAAGCTGCCCAAGGCGCTCAGCCGCCCGCGCGACGGCTTCCATCTCACCGACCAGGGCGGCGACCTCGCCTACGCGCTCGATCACACGCAGTACTGCATCTGGTGCCACAACCAGGGCAAGGACAGCTGCTCGCGCGGCTACAAGGACCGCAAGACCGGCGCCTTCACCAAGAGCCCGTTCGGCGTGACGCTCGCCGGCTGCCCGCTCGAGGAGAAGATCTCCGAGATGAACCTGGTCAAGGGCCAGGGATATACGCTCGGCGCGCTGGCGATCGTCGCTGTCGACAACCCGCTCTGCGCCGCGACCGGGCATCGCATCTGCAACGACTGCATGAAGGCCTGCATCTTCCAGAAGCAAGAGCCGGTCGACATCCCGCAGATCGAGACGCGCACGCTGAAGGACGCGCTGTCGCTGCCCTGGGGCTTCGAGATCTATTCACTGCTCACACGCTGGAACCCGATGAATCTGCGCCGGCCGCTGCCCAGGCCATCGACCGGCCGCACGGTGCTGGTGGTCGGCCTCGGGCCCGCCGGCTTCAACCTGGCGCATCACCTGATCAACGACGGCCATCACGTCGTCGCCATCGACGGGCTGAAGATCGAGCCGATCGAGCCTGAGATGTGCGGCGTGAACGAGTCGGGTGGTCGCGTACCCTTCGCGCCGCTGCGCGACTTCGAGGCGTTGCGCGAGGATCTCGGCGAGCGTGTGCTGGCGGGCTTCGGCGGCGTCGCCGAGTACGGCATCACCGTGCGCTGGGACAAGAACTTCCTGAAGACCGTGCGCCTGTTGCTGGAGCGGCGGCCCGAGTTCGCCATGGTCGGCGGCACGCGCTTCGGCGGCGCGCTCACCGTCGAGAGCGCCTTCGCGATGGGCTTCGACCACATCGCGCTGTGCATGGGCGCCGGCAAGCCCACCGTGCTCGACATGCCCAATGGCCTGGCGCGCGGCGTGCGGCAGGCCTCGGATTTCCTGATGGCCTTGCAGCTCACCGGCGCGGCCAAGAAGGACAGCCTCGCCAATCTGCAGATCCGCCTGCCCGTCGTGGTGATCGGCGGCGGCCTCACCGCGATCGACACCGCCACCGAGTCGCTCGCCTACTACACGCTGCAGGTCGAGAAGTTCCTGGCGCGCCACGAGACCTTGGTCGCCGAGCGCGGCGAGGCGGCGGTGCGCGCGTCGTGGACCGCCGAGGAACGCGAGATCGCCAACGAATACCTCAGCCACGCGCGCGCGCTGCATGCCGAGCGCGAGGCGGCCGAGCGCGACGGACGCGCACCGGATTTCGCGCCGCTGATCGAGAGCTGGGGCGGCGTCACCATCGCCTATCGCCGCCGCATGATCGATTCACCCTCCTACACCTTGAACCACGAGGAGGTTCACAAGGGGCTGGAGGAAGGCATCCGCTTCGCCGAAGGCTTGACCCCCGTCGCCGTCGAGATCGATTCCTACGGCCACGCCAACGGCCTGAAGGTGAAGGGCGAGAGGGACGGTGCGGCGTTCGAGACGGTGCTGCCGGCGCGCTCGATCCTGGTCGCCGCCGGCACGCAGCCCAACACCGTGCTGGCGCGCGAAGATGGCGCGCACGCCATGCTCGACGGCAAGTACTTCCGCGCGCTCGACGAGGACGGCAACCCCGTCTCGCCCGAGCGCATCGCTAAGCCGGCCACGCCACAGGTGCTGATGTACAAGCACGGCGATGGCCGCACGGTGTCGTTCTGGGGCGACCTGCATCCCTCCTTCGCCGGCAACGTGGTCAAGGCGATGGGCGGCACCAAGCAGGGCTACCCCGTGGTCTCGCGCATGCTGGCGAAGACGCCGGCCGCGTCGGCGCCGCGCACCTTGATCGATCGCGCCAACGCCGAGCTGCGCGCCACGGTGCACGCGGTGCACCGCCTGACGCCGACCATCGTCGAGGTCGTGGTCAAGGCGCCAGCGGCGGCACGCGCCTTCGAGCCCGGGCAGTTCTATCGCTTGCAGAACTTCGAGGCTCATGCGCGGCGCGTCGAGGGCACGGTGCTGGCGATGGAAGGCATCGCGCTGACCGGCGCCTGGGTCGACAAGGAGAACGGCCTGCTGTCGACCATCGTGCTGGAGATGGGCGGCTCATCCGATCTCTGCACCGATCTGAAACCGGGCGAGCCGGTGATCCTGATGGGCCCGACCGGTACGCCGACCGAGGTCGAGGCGGGCGAGACGGTGGTGCTGGTGGGCGGCGGCCTGGGCAACGCCGTGCTGTTCTCGATCGGCGCCGCTTTGCGCGCCGCCGGCTCGAAGGTGCTGTACTTCGCCGGCTACAAGCACGTGATCGACCGCTACAAGGTGGCCGAGATCGAGGCCGCCGCCGATGTCGTGGTGTGGTGCTGCGACGAGGCGCCGGGCTTCGCGCCGGGCCGTCCACAGGATCGCGCCATTGTCGCCAACATCGTCGAGGCGATGCGCGCCTACGCCTCGGGCGAACTGGGCGAGCAGGCGATTCCCTATCGCGCGCTCGACCGCATCATCGCCATCGGCTCCGACGGCATGATGAACGCCGTGCGCCTGGCGCGGCACGGCGTGCTGGCGCCCTACATCGACCGCGCCGACCACCACGCCATCGCCAGCATCAATTCCCCGATGCAGTGCATGATGAAGGAGATCTGCGCCCAGTGCCTGCAGCGCCACGTCGATCCGGTCACCGGCAAGGAGACGGTGGTGTTCTCCTGCTTCAACCAGGATCAGCGCATGGACCTGGTCGACTTCGCCAATCTGCGCCAGCGGCTGGCGCAGCAGGGCCTGCAAGAGAAGCTGTCGAAGCTCTGGCTCGACCGCGCGCTCAAGGCCGAGGGCGTGCGCGCGCTGGCGGCGGAGTAGTCGCCGCTGGTCAGAGCTTCGGCAAGGCGACGATCAGCAACGCGACCGACGCGCCGATCAGCGTGAGGTTGGTCAACAGCACGCCGACATTGCGGCCGGCGCTCGCGCCCGAGTTACGCGACAGGCCGATCGCATGGGCGATCCGTCCCGCCAGCAACGCCACACCAAGGACATGCAGCCACAGACGTGGGCCGCCGCTCGCTTCCAGCAGACCGATCAGGATCAGCGCCGTCGGCACATACTCGGTGAAATTCCCGAAGACGCGGATCGCGCGTCGCAGTCTCGGATCATCGCCCTCACCGAGCGTCACGCCGGCGCGGCGTCTGTTGGCCATGACGATGGTCGACAGCGTCACCGCCAGCAGGCCGAGCAGCGCGGCGTAGATCGCCGTGACGTAGGGCGCCATCACCGGAAGACGGCCGGCGCCGTGATGATCACCAGCCAGATCGCCGCCACCAGCATCGGCACGAAGGTCAGCACGACGCCGATGGCGCGGCCGGTGCTCGGACCCGCGTTACCGGTGATGCCGATCGCGTGGGCGATACGCCCGACGACGAATCCGCCGGCGCACAGATGCACCACCAGCCGCGGTCCGCCGCAGAGCTCGAGCAGCGCGAACAGCGCCAAAGCGAGCGGCGCGTACTCGGCGAAATTGCCGAAGGCGCGGCCCGCCAGCGCGAGTCGCTGGTCGCCACCATCGCCGATGCCGACATGCGTGCGCCGCCGCTGGTTGATCACCAGCACCGCCAACACGATCGCCAGGACTCCGAGCAATCCGCCGTAGAACGCGGAAATCACCGGTACCGCCATGATCGCCTCTCCCCATTTCTTTGCTTCAGCCGCCGCGCGCGATGAGGCACGGTGCCTTATCTATCGTATCGCAACGGATCAGGTCGACGATATGGGGATCGCGCCGCTCGCCGAGAACGGCTAGCGGGAGAGCCTGAAGCTGCGGCGAATGCGCCATGACGCTCGACGCCGGTCCACCGGCCTCGGCTCAAAGATCACGCAACACGCGCCGCACGTCACGGGCATGATGGACGACAGCCAGTACATCGACACCGTCTTCGAGAACACGATAGGCGAGGACAAAAATCCGAGCGGCGACGAACGTCCGCACGCCGGGGCCGAGTTCGTTCCGCGACACACCCATCATGGGATTGTCGGCCAGCAGTCTCGCGATGCGCTCGATCTCGTCGAGCAGTCGATCCGCCGCGTCGGGGTTGTGGCCGGCGTAGTAGTTCCAGGTCGCGACGATGTCCCGGCGGGCGCGGGGCGCCCACGTCAAGGTCGGCATCAGTCGCCCGAGCGATTAAGATCCGACCGCAGTTCTCGTTTCAGCTCGGCGAAATCGATCGGCGCGCTCTCGCCGCGCAACGACTGTGCGAGGCCTTCGGCGACGGCGGTGCGCAAGTCCTCCGACAGCGGCTGCGTCAGGTCGAACTGGCGGACCGCCTCGCTGACAGCGGCTTCGAGTGAGGCGAATTCGCCGGCGGCGACGCGCGCGCGCAGCCGGTCCTCGAGATCGGGTGGCAGATTGACGATCACACCCATGGTGATCTCCTTTTCCTGGCCGATCCTACACTATCCCTCCGCCAGCGGCTTCATCACGGCCCAGAGGTCGGCCTTGCGTTCGAAGCCGATGCCCGGCGCGTCGGGCATGCGCACGCGGCTGTCCTCGACCGGGCAGTCGTCGGCGAAGCCGCCGAAGGGCGCGAAGACCTGCGGGTAGGATTCGTTGCCGCCCAGGCCCAGGCCGACCGCGATATTGAGCGCGAATTGGTGGCCGCCATGCGGCACGCAGCGCCGTGGCGACCAGCCGTTCGACCGCAGCATATCCAGCGTGCGCAGGTACTCGACCAGGCCGTAGCTGAGCGCCGGATCGAACTGCAGGACATCGCGGTCGGGCCGCAGGCCGCTGTGGCGGATCAGGTTGCGCGCGTCCTGCATCGAGAACAGGTTCTCGCCGGTGGCCAGCGGCGGCGCGTAGTGTGTGGCGAGCGCGGCATGCGCGAGAAAGTCGAGCGGATCGAGCGGCTCCTCGTACCAGCGCAAGCCGTAGCCGGCGATGGCCTCGCCGCAGGCGATCGCCTCCTTCAGCTCGTAGCGGCCATTGACGTCGACCGCCAGACGCTCGCCCTTGCCGACGATCTTCAGGACCGCCTCGATGCGGCGCAGATCATCGGCCAACGGCACGCCGCCGATCTTCATCTTCACGCAGGAATAGCCGAGGTCGAGATAGCGCTTCATCTCGTCCTGCAGCTGCTCAAGATCCTTGCCCGGATAGTAGTAGCCGCCGGCGGCATAGACCCAGGCGCGCGCGTCGGCCTGCCCGCCATTGTAGCGGTCGGCCAGCAGCCTCCACAGCGGTACGCGCCTGGCCTTGGCGACGGCATCCCACAACGCCATGTCGAGCACGCCCACCGCCACCGAGCGCTCGCCATGGCCGCCGGGCTTCTCGTTCTTCATCATCGCCGCCCAGCATTTCTGCGGACTCAGCAGACCCTCGTTGTCGAGCAACGATTGCGGGTCGGCGAGCTGCAGGCGCGGGATGAAGCGCTCCTCGAGCAGGCCCTTCTGCGCGTAGCGGCCATTGGAGTTGAAGCCGAAGCCGATCACCGGCTTGCCGTCGACCATCTGGTCGGTGACCACGGCCACGACGCTCGCGGTCATCTGGCTGAAGTCGATATAGGCGTTGGCGATCGCCGAGCGGATCGGCGAGACGATGGAGCGGATGGCGACGATACGCATGGCGGCGGCTCTCTAAGGCATGACGTAGTCGCGCAGCAGCCCGAAGGCGCCGGCGCAGAACAGGATGAGGAGCGCGACGTTGCGGTAGAGCCGCTCGTTCTCGGGCTGGAACAGCTTGGCGCCGATCCACGAGCCCAGCAGCATCAACGGCAACAGCACGATACCACGCGCCAGCGAGTCCCAGCCGGCGACACCGCTCCAGAACAGGATGGCGATCAGCGGGAACTGCGTGGCCATGTAGTACGTGATGATGTTGGCGCGATGGCGCGCCGGCGGATCGTTGCCGGCCAGCAGATACATCAGCACCGGCGGTCCGCCGACGCTGGTGACCGACATCATCATGCCGGAGATCACGCCGACCACCGAGCCGGCGACGACCGAGCGCTCGCCCTTCCAGCGCAGCCCGGTGGCCAGCACGGCGACGAACACCACGATAATCGCCGACACGATCTTGACGATCAGCCCCTTGTCGACGCTAGCCAGCAGCCAGACACCGAACGGCATGGCGAGGCAGGCGACAACGCTCATCGGCCCGATGATCCGCCAGTCGCATTCCCGCCTCGCCCGCGGGAACAGCTGCAGGCTGACCGCGAGCTCGATGGCGACCACGGTGGCGATCATGTCGGTGGGGCCGAACAGGATGGCGAAGATCGGCGCCATCAGCATCGCCGAGCCGAAGCCGGCGAAGCCGCGCATCAGCCCGGCCACGAGCACGACGGCGGCGGGCAGCCAGAAGCCGGTGCTTGCGAACAGCGATGTGAGGTAGGCGAACGCGGATTGCAGCATGCCGCGCGGTTCTACCCCGCCACCAGCAGATCGGCCACCGCCTCGGGCGTCAGCCCGGCGGCCGGGCCGCGACGCGCCACGCCGCCGCGCGCCAGCACCAGGGCCTCGTCGGCGATCATCAGCGCGCGCGCCGCGTTCTGCTCCGCCAGCAGCACCGCCACGCCGCCATCGGCGATGGCGCGCAGGCGGCCGAAGACCTCGCGCGCGATGATCGGCGCGAGCCCCAGCGACGGCTCGTCGAGCAGCAGCACCGGCGGCCGCATCGCCAGCGCGCGCGCGATCGCCAGCATCTGCTGCTGGCCACCCGACAGCCGCCAGGCGCGCTCGGCCGATTTCTCCGCCAGCGCCGGGAACAGCGCGAACATCTCCTCGACCCGCCGTCCGCGTGACGCCGCGCCACCGACGGCCGCGACCTCGATGTTCTCGCGCACGGTCAATCCGGCGAACACACGCCGCCCTTCCGGCACATAGCCCAGGCCAGCGCGCGCGCGGCGCTCCGGCGACAACCCGCCGATCTCGCGATCGCCGATGCGAATGCGACCGTCGCCACGCACCAGACCCATCACGGCGCGCAACAGCGTCGTCTTGCCCGCGCCATTGGCGCCCAGCAGCGCCACGACGCGGCCGGGCTCGACGGTGAACGAGACATCGCGCAGCACCGGCGCGCCGCCATGGCCGACGGTCAGCGCCTCGATGTGCAGCGCCGCGCTCACGCCCTGTCCCCGACATAGGCGGCGAGCACGGCGGGATCGCGCCGCAGCGCGGCGAATGGCGCTTGGGCGATCACCCGCCCGCGGTCGAGGCAGATGCCGCGCGTGCAGAACTGGGCGAGGAAATCGAGATCGTGCTCGACGATGACGATGCCCAGGCCGTCGGCCGCGAGGCGAGCCAGCGCGTCGGCCAGCGCCGCACGCTCGGTCGGCGACAGCCCGGCGGCCGGCTCGTCGAGCGCCAGCAGCCAGGGCTGGGTCGCCAGCGCGCGAGCGATCTCGACCAGCCGCCGCCTTCCCGCGGGCAATGCGCCGACCGGTGTCGTGGCGTCGTCATCGAGACCCAGTCGGCGCAACGCCCGCCAGGCGACGTCACGGGCGGCCTCGTCGGGTTGTCGATGCGCGCCGACGGCGACGGCGTCGAGGGTCGAGAGCGCGCCCGGCAGATCGGCGGTCTGGAAGCTGCGCGCCAGACCGGCACGCGCCACCGCATCCGCCGACGCCCGCTCCACCGACAGGCTGCCCAAGGTCACGGTGCCCGAGTCCGGTCGCGCCACCGCGGTCAACAGGTTGATGAGCGTGGTCTTGCCAGAGCCATTCGGCCCGATCACCGCCAGCGTGTCGCGTGGCGCGAGCCGCAGTGACACGTCGTCGACCGCCCGCACGCCGCCATAGCTCTTCGACAGATGCCAGGCCTGCAAGGCCGGCCCGCCAATCCTCGCCCGCCGCGCGACGTTCTGCGTGGCAGATCGCGGCGCCGGCGCAGGGCGGCGTGGCCACACGACCTTCAGCGCGCGGTCGATCAGCGACACCAGTCCCTCGGGCGCCAGCACGACCATCAGCAACGTCGCGAGGCCGTAGGCGATGAGCTGGCGATTCTCCAGCCAGCGGAACCATTCCGGCAGATGCACCAGCAGGATCGCGCCGAGGATCGCGCCGCTGACCCGCGTGCGGCCGCCGACGACCACGGCGGTGAGGCAGCCGATCATGACCGCGATATCCGCGCCATCGGGCGACACCACGCCCACGACATGCGCCTGCAATCCGCCGGCCAGGCCGGCGAGCGCGGCACCGGCGACGAACTCGACATAGCGCAGGCGCGCGACGTCGAGGCCGATCGAGGACGCCGCCAGCGGATGATCGCGCGCCAGATCCTGTGCGGCGCCGCGCAGGCCGGCGCGCCGCCACGCGGTGTCGAAGGCGATCAGCGCCACCAGGCCCCAGGTCACCAGCAGCATCGGCCAGCCGCGCGCGATGTCGGCGCCGACCAGCGACAAGGTCGGGATGCCCGACAGGCCGTTGGCGCCGCCCGACACGCTTTCCCAGTTGACCGCGCCGAGATGGATGAGCTGGGCCAACGCCAGGGTGGCGAGCGCGAAATAGTGCGTCTCCAGACGCAGCACGACGGCGCCGACGACCGCCGCCAGCAGCGCCGGCGCGATCATCGCCGCCGGCAGCGACAGCGTGGCCCAGGCACTGCCGCCGGCCGACAGCGCGACCAACGCCGCGACGTAGGCGCCGAGACCGAACAGTGCGCCCTGCGCCAGCGACAGCGCACCAGCATGGCCGAACACCATTTGATAGCCCAGGGCCAGCAACGCCTGGATGCCGGCCAGCGTCGCGAGCCTAATGGCGTAGGAGTCGCCGCCGCTGGCGAGCGCCACGCCCGCGGCAATCACAAAGATCGACACCAGCACGCCCGATGGCGTGGCGATCTCGCGCAAGCGGGTCACGCGCGCCGCCCCGCCGGCTCGCCGAACAGGCCCTGCGGGCGCAGCAGCAGCACCAGCAGCACCACGACGTAGAGCAGCGCTTGGGCCCACACCGCCGACAGCGAGGCGGCGACAAAGGTCTCGAACAGCGCGATCAGCAGCGCGCCGGCCAGCGCACCGGGCACGCTGCCCCAGCCGCCGATCACCACGGCGATATAGGCCTTGAGCATGTAGCCCGGGCCCTGGTTGGCGACGACGAGGAACTGGTGACCAAGCAGCGCGCCAGCCAGCCCGGCCAGCCCGCCGCCGGCGGCGAAGGCGGTGGCGATCAAAGGCGTCGCCGGGATACCCAGCGCGCGCGCCATCTCGCGATCCTGCGCTAACGCGCGGAAGCGCCGGCCAAGCTGCGTGCGCTCGAGCACGACGTAGACCGTGCCCAGCACCAGCGCGGCGACGGCGATCATCGCCAGCGGCTGCGCCGTGCCCTCGCGCCACACCGGCGGCGCCGAGCGCGGCGCCGGGCCGAAGAAGGCTGTCGCCGATTGCTCGAAGATCGAGGCGATGGCGATGGTGGCGACGAACACCGCCGAGGGCGGCCGGTCCTTCAGCGGCAGGAATCCGGCCGCGCCGATCGCCAGGCCCAGCGCCGCGCCGAGCAGGATCACGACGGGCAACAGCACGACGCCGGGAACGTTCCACCCCGCGGCCTGCGCCGCGACACCGAGCAGCACGGCGGCGACGCCGCCCAGCATCACCGAGTCGCCATGCGCGAAGTTCACCGCGCCGGCGGCGTTCAGGATCAGCACAAAGCCGACTGCGACCAGCGCGTAGGCGGCGCCCAGCGCCAGCGCGCTGAGCAGGAGATGCGGTGTGTTCACGGCCACCATCATAGCTTGGGACCGCCGGCGTCTCGCGGGCTTTCCCAACAAGCCGCGTTGACAGGCCGCGAACCCGCCGCCACAACCCGCGCCATGAGCGTGCTGCCCTCATCGCTGGCCGAATCGTCGGCGCTGTCGCGCGCCCATGAGCGGGTCATCGGCCGCTGGCTGGCGGTGGTCGCGGCCATGATCTTCGCCATGATCGTGATCGGCGCGCTGACGAGGCTCACCGAATCCGGCCTGTCGATGGTCGAGTGGCGGCCGGTGACCGGCTGGCTGCCGCCGCTCACCGAGGCCGCCTGGCAGGCCGAGCTGGCGAGGTACGCCGCCTCGCCGCAGGGCCGCCTGGTCAACCACGGCATCAGCCTGGCCGAGTTCAAGCAGATCTTCTGGTTCGAGTACTTCCATCGCCTGTGGGGCCGCATCATCGGCCTCGCCTTCGCCCTGCCCCTGGCCTGGTTCCTGATCCGCCGCCACGTGCCGCGCTGGCTGGTGCCGCGCCTTCTCGTGCTGCTGGTGCTCGGCGGCCTGCAAGGCGCGATCGGCTGGATCATGGTGGCGAGCGGACTGCGCGACCAGCCGGCGGTCAGCCACTACAAGCTGGCGATACACCTGACGCTCGCCGTGGCGCTCTACGCCTATATCCTGTGGCTGGTGCTGACCCTGCTGGCGCCGTCACGGCCCGAACATCACCGGCGCGGCGATCTTTCGATCGCCGTCGGCGCGCGCGTGCTGATCGGCGCGCTGTTTGTCGTGCTGACCTGGGGGGCTTTCGTCGCCGGGCTGCGCGCCGGACAGGTGCACACGACCTTTCCCACCATGTCGGGCTACTGGCTGCCGCCCGGCCTGTTCGATCTCTCGCCGGTCTGGCTGAATTTCCTGGAGACACAGGCCGGCACGCAGTTCGCCCATCGCTGGCTCGCCACGGCGCTGGTGCTAGGCGTCGCGCTGTTCTGGTGGCGCGCCCGGCGCGGCGACGTCTCGCAGCCGGTGCGCCGCGCCAGCAACATGGTCGCGGCGATGACGGCGCTGCAATTCGCGCTCGGCGTCGCCACGATCCTGAGCGGCGCGCAGATCGCGCTCGCCACCCTGCACCAGGCCGGCGCGGTGCTACTATTGTCCTCCCTCGTGCTAACACTGCGACGCAGCGTCATGACACTGTCACGATGAATTGCGTTTCATTGCATGGGGCTGTGCTAGGCTTTTGTCACGCCGGTTCCCGATCAAGCCCGAGACGATGACCGAGGACAGCAGCAAAGCGACGCCGACGACGGATTGGGCCGACGCCGACGACAAGGCGGCGGTGGCGCGCATCCTGGCTGCTGGCAGGCGCGATACGCTTTCCGATTCGGCGCGCCGTCACAGTGTGTCGGGCATCGCCGTCGGCATCCTGATCGCGTCCTTCGCCATCGGCGGAGGCTGGTGGTGGTGGCAGGAGCGCGAGGCCGCCAAGGTTCCGGACGCGCCGAAACAGGCGGTGGTGCAGCTGGCCAAGGCGGACGGCGTGGCGAAGCCCGATGCCGCCGCGGTCAAACCGGCCGACGCGCCACAAGCCAAACCCGTCGAAACGGTGGCCGCGCCGAAGCCGCCGGATACCGACGCCCCCGCCAAGCCGGTCGAGGTGGCGGTCCTGCCCAAGCCGGCGGATACGGCCAAGCCGACCGATAGCGCCGGACCGCCCAAGCCCGCGGACACCGCCGAGCCGAAGCCGCCAGCACCGACACCACCGCCACAAACGGCCGCCGACGCGGCCAAGCCGTCCGCCGCGCCGGTTGTCGAGAACCAGAACGACAGGCTGCGCCGACTCGCCGACGCCGGCGATGTCGATGCGATGGAGGAGCTGGGTCGCCGCTATATCCAGGGCGCCGGCGCGGCGCCCGACGCGGCCGAGGGCGCGAAGTGGATGTTGCGCGCCGCCGCCAAGGGCTCGGCGCGCGCCATGTTCAACGCCGGCGTGATGTACGAGCGCGGCTTCGAGGTGCCCAGGGACCCGGCCAAGGCGGTCGAGTGGTACCGCAAGGCCGTTGCCGCCGGGGTGCCGATGGCGCAGCACAACCTCGCGCTCCTGATGCGCGACGGCAACGGCACGCGCGCCGATCCGGTCGGCGCCTTCGAGATGATGCGCGCGGCGGCGCGCGCCGGTGTGCCCAACTCGATGCTGGCGCTCGCGATCATGCACGAGAACGGCCAGGGCACGCGGCGCGACAATGTGGCGGCGATCGTCTGGTACGCCATGGCGGCGCAGTTCGCGAAGTTCACCGAAGGCGAGAAGAGCGAGGTCTACATTTCAGCGACGGCCAAGCAGGCCGAGCTGTCGAGACGCCTGCCGGCCGCCGACCTGCAGCGCGCGCAGAAGATCGGCGAGGTCGAGTACAAGACCATCGTCGACGCCATGCGGCTGGCCGCGCGCGGTTCGCCGGCGTCGAGCGCCCCGGTGATCCCCCCGGGCACCGCCGCACCCGACTTGCCGGCCAAGACGGTCAAGCCGATCGACACCAGAGAGCAGCTGGTCGAGATCCAGAAGATGCTGTTCGCGCTGAAGTTCTACAACGGCCCGCCCGACGGGATCATGGGCCCCGCCACGGCGGCGGCGGTCAGGGAGTTCCAGAAGACCGCCGGCCTGCCGACGAACGGCGAAGTCTCGCAGGATCTCTTCGACTTGTTGCGCGACATGGTGAAGAGCACCGGCGCGCAGTAGTCCGATCAGATCAGCGTGCCGGTGTGTGTCCACCAGCTAGCGTGGTCGCGCTGGATGATCGCGCGCGCCGCTTCCGCTATCGCGATGTCGTCATAGAGCGCGAAGCACGTCGCGCCACTGCCGCTCATCTGCGCGACACGGCAGCCTTTCGTGCCCGACAATTCGCCCAGCACGTCGGCGATCGCCGGCACCACCGCGCGCGCCGCGTCGGTGAGGTCGTTGCCGCGCGCGGCCAGCGAGCGGCCGAGCGTCGCGACATCGGCTGGCGCCGTGTCGAGCGGCGCGGCGAGGCTCGGCGCGATGCCGCCGCGCGCATAGGCGGCGAAGACGGCGGGCGTCGGCGATGGCGCGCCGGGATTGACCAGCAGGATGGCGGCGGCGGGCAAGGCGACCGCCGGCGCGACGCGCTCGCCCACGCCGGAGACCTGCGCGGTCTGTCCCGCCAGGCACATCGGCACGTCGGCGCCCAGGGTCGCGGCGAGATCGAAGAGCTCGTCCTCGGGCATCGCCACGCGCCACAGATCGACCAGCGCCAGCAGCGTGGCGGCGGCGTCGGCCGAGCCACCACCGAGGCCGGCGGCGACCGGGATGCGCTTGGTGAGACGGATCGCCGCCCTGGGCGCGACGCCGGCGCGGCCCGCCAGCGCGCGCGCGGCGCGCAGCACAAGGTTGCTCTCCAGCGGCTCGCCCGCCAGCGCACCGGCCAAGGGGCCGTCGATCGTCAGTGTGAGATCGCCCGCTGGTGCGACAGTAACGACGTCGGCGAGATCGCAGAACGCGACCAGCGAATCGAGCAGGTGATAACCATCGGCCCGTCGGCCGACCACGCGCAGATAGAGGTTCAGCTTGGCGCGCGCCTCGCGCGTGATCATGTGAACGACCGTCCCCCGGCGCGCAGAACTAGCGCATATCGATCGCCAAAATCTTCCTTCTCCCCGCCTTCGCGGGGAGAAGGGCAGAACCCCATAAGCGATCGACTTGCCCTCCAGGGGAAGGCAACGGACGAGCCGATCACTTCTTCTCGGCCGGCGCGTCGGGTGTCTTGGGTGGCTCGCTGGCGGCGGCGCCGACCGTCGGCTGGTCGAGCTCGGGCGTGAGGCCCTCGACCAGCTTGCGCTTGATGATGTCGATGCGGTCTGGCTCGGGCTTGCCGGCCAGCGCGCGTTCCCATTGGAAGCGCGCCTCGCGGCGACGGCCGACATGCCAGTAGGCATCGCCCAGGTGGTCGACGATGGTGGCGTCGTCGGCCTTGAGCTGGATGGCGCGCTCCAGGTACTCGACGGCGAGATCGTACTTGCCCATCCGGTAATAGGCCCAGCCCACCGAGTCGGTGATCGCACCGTCGTCCGGTCGCTGCTTGAGCGCGCGCTGCAGCAGTTCCATGCCCTCTGCGAGATTCTCACCTCGGTCGATCCAGGTGTAGCCGAGATAGTTCAGCACATAGGGCTGCTCGGGCATCAGCTCGAGCGCGCGCTTCAGGTCGGCCTCGGCGCCGGGCCAGTTCTTGGTGCGCTCGCGGCACATGCCACGGCCGAACCACAGCGCGGCGTGGCGCGGCCCCGGGTTGGTGACGCGCGCGATAGCGACGTCGAAGACCTTGGCGGCCTCGGCGTAGCGCTCCTTGCTGCGCAGCAGGTCGCCCAAGGTCCAAGCCGCGTCGATGCGGTCGGGACGCTCGTCGACCATGGCCTGCAGCGCCTTCACCGCGTCGTCGATGCGCTCGGCCTCGACCATCGCCAACGACGCGCGCAGGCGCGCGCGCCAGTGGAGCGGCGAGATCTTCGGCACGGCTTCCAGCGTCTCGATCGCCTTGCGCGGCGCGCCGAAGCTCTCGTAGACGTCGGCGATCACCAGGCGCGCGGTGTCGAGGCTCGGGTTCAGCTCGAGCGCCAGTCGCATGAACATCAGCACGCGTTCCTCGACGCCCTCGACGCGCTGGCCGCCGATCACGCCGCCCGAGCCGGCGAGCAGCGCGCCGAGATCGAACAGCGTCTCGCCGATCATGTCGGCCGGGCTCGGCGCCTTGGGCGTCTCGGTGCTGGCGATCAGCGCGTCCATCAGCACGGCTTCGGGATTGGCGTCGGCGAACTTCCTGAGGATCGCGCGCGCCTCGTCGGCCTTGCCGTTGCGGCGCAGGAAGGCTGCCAGCGTCATGACCGGCCGCAGCGCCGGGACCTCGCCCCTGGTCGCCGCGCGCAGGCCCTCCTCGGCCGCCGCCTTGTCGCCCGCCATCTCGTCGATCAGGGCGGCGTGCGTGCGCCAAGCGGGCATGAAGGGATCGTCGTCGCCCGGTTTCACCGTCGCCAGCCGCTCGCGCGCGGCGGCGAAGTCCTTCTGCCCGGCCTTGAGCCACGCCTCCGAGAAGGGCCTGAGGATGCCCGAGCTGCCGCGATCGCCGAGCTGCTCGAAATGCGCCTCGGCGGCCTTGTAGTCGCCCTTCTTGATCAGCGGCAGCGCCAGGACGAGGTTGGCGAAGCCGTCATCGGCCTTGCGCGCCAGCATCTTGGGCGCCAGCTCGGCAGCCGCCGCCAGCCGCCCGCCGATGATGCGTTGGCGGAACGCCATGGTGAAGATCTCGGGATCGTCGGCCGCGCGCGCCAGCGCCGCCTCGGCCATCGTCAACGCCGTCTCGTGATCGCGCCGCACCTCGGCGGCGCGACCGGCGAGGAACAGCCCGTCGACGCTCTGCTCGCGCCGTGGGCGCGAACGCGCCGGCGGATCGCCGGCTTTGCCAGAGGGCGTGGTCGATGGGGTGGTCTGGCTCTGTGCCAGAGCCGGCGCCGTCGGGCCCTGCGACTCCAGCCAGCCCCACACCGCGGCGCCGCCGGCCACCACCAGAAGCACCGCCGCGGCCGTCAAGCGTCCCAGCCTGTCCGTCATGCCAACCCTCTCCGCCCGCGCGATCGCGGGCCGTCACATCCCGGGATAATTGGGGCCTCCGCCGCCTTCCGGCACCGTCCAATCGATGTTCTGCGACGGATCCTTGATGTCGCAGGTCTTGCAGTGCACGCAATTCTGCGCGTTGATCTGGAAGCGCGGCTGGTTGTTGTCGCCCTGCACGATCTCGTATACGCCCGCCGGGCAGTAGCGCTGCGCCGGCTCCGCCCAGCGCGGCATGTTCACGCCGATGGGGATCGACGGATCGCGCAGCTTGAGATGGACCGGCTGGTCCTCCTCGTGGTTGGTGCTCGAGAGGAACACCGACGACAGCTTGTCGAAGCTCACCACGTTGTCCGGCTTGGGATACTGGATCGGCTTGAACTCGCTGGCTGGCTTGAGCGATTCGTGGTCGGCCTTGCCGTGCCTGAGCGTCCACGGCAGGCGCATGCCGAGGTCGTGCATCCACATGTCGAAGCCGCCATAGAGCGTGCCCAGCGCCATGCCCCATTTCAGCGCCGGCTTGACGTTGCGCACCTTGTCGAGGTCCTTCCACAGCCACGACCCGCGCAGCTTCACCGGATAGTCGGCGAGCTCGTCGTGGCCGGTGCGGCCGGCCTTCAGCGCCTCGAACACCGACTCGGCGGCCAGCATGCCGCTCTTCATCGCGTTGTGGCTGCCCTTGATGCGCGGCACATTGACGAAACCGGCCGAGCAGCCGATCAGCGCGCCGCCGGGGAAGGTCAGCTTGGGGATCGACTGGATGCCGCCCTCGTTGATGGCGCGCGCGCCATAGGCGAGGCGCTTGCCGCCCTCGAGGTACTGGCGCACGTCGGGATGGGTCTTGAAGCGCTGGAACTCGTCGAACGGCGAGACGTACGGGTTCTCGTAGTTGAGATGCACCACGAAGCCGATCGAGACCAGGTTCTCGCCGTAGTGGTACATGAACGAACCGCCGCCGGTCTTGGTCTCGCTGAGCGGCCAGCCCTGGGTGTGCACGACCAGGCCCTTGCGATGCTTGTCGGCGGGGATCTCCCAGACCTCCTTCAGGCCGATGCCGAATTTCTGCGGCTCCACGCCGTCGCGCAGGTTGAACTTGGCGAACAGCGTCTTGGCCAGCGATCCGCGCGCGCCCTCGGCGATGAAGGTGTACTTGGCGCGCAGCTCCATGCCCGGCGTGTAGCTGTCCTTCTTCTGGCCGTCCTTGCCGATGCCCATGTCGCCCGTCGCCACGCCAACGACGCTGCCATCCTCGTCGTAGAGCACCTCGGCAGCGGCGAAGCCAGGATAGATCTCGACGCCCAGCGCCTCGGCCTGGCCGGCCAGCCATTTGCAGAGGTTGCCCAGGCTGACGATGTAGTTGCCGTGGTTGCTCATCAGCCGCGGCATCAGGAAATTCGGGAAGGCGATAGAGTTGGGCTGGGTCAGGAAGATGAAGCGGTCGTCGGTGACCTCGGTCTCGATCGGCGCCTCTTTCTCCTTCCAGTCCGGGATCAGCTCGTTGAGCGCGATCGGGTCGATCACCGCGCCGGAGAGGATATGCGCGCCGACCTCCGAGCCCTTCTCGATCAGGCAGACCGAGACCTCGTGGCCGTGCTCGGCCGAGAGCTGCTTCAGGCGGATCGCCGCCGCCAGCCCGGCCGGGCCGCCGCCGACGATCACCACGTCATATTCCATAGACTCGCGCGACATTCGCGATCTCCGGCCGTTCCGTCCGTCTTCTCGTCGCGGACTGATAGCGTACCCGACGCCGCGACGCTACCGCCGCCCCCTCACCCCTAACCCCTCTCCCGCGAGGGGAGAGGGGGACATGAGGCATCGAGTCTTCCTCCCCTCTCCCCTCGCGGGAGAGGGGCCGGGGGTGAGGGGGCGTTTCAATCACTCCGCGCCGGGAATTCGTGATCCTTCTTGGGGATCAGGTCGTGCGGCAGGGCGAAGCCGGCCATGGCTTGCAGCCGCGTCGCCCATTTCAGCAGATGAGGCCGCCCGTCCATCGACATGCCGCCCTCGGCCATGAAGACCATGCGACCCCAGCAGCCGATGTCAGCGATCGTGCAGGAATCCCCCACCAGCCAGTCGCGGCCCGCCAGCGCCTTGTCGATGAAATCCAGCGCGCCTTCGGCCAGCGGTCGGAAATAGTCCATCACCGCCGGGTCGACCTGCCGGAAGCGGCTGTAGTGACGCACCTTGGCGACGTTGGTGATGGCGTCGTTCTCCCACGACAGCCATTCGCGCGCGCGCCAGCGGTCCTGCTCGGTGCGGCCCTCGAAGAACCCGGTCGTGCGCGCGAGATAGTCGAGCACCACGTTGGACTGCACGATCAGCAGGCCGCGGTGCGCCAGGACGGGCACCTGGCCGTAGCGGTTGATCGCCAGATGCGCCGCCTCCTTCTGCACGCCCTTCTTCAGGTTGACGGTGCGGAAGGAGAACGGCAGGCCGCTCAGCGACAGGAACAGCATCGGCTTGTAGGACGAGCTCGAGGTGAAGCTGCCGTAGAGCGTCAGGCGATCGTCAGTCATGCGACCTCCGGGTCATCGACTATCGTACCCCGACATGCCATGAGGCGGCACGCATCATACCCAGCCCGGGAGTCCAGCCATGATCGGCAAGCTGAACCATGTCGGCGTCGCCACGCCGTCGATCGAGCAGTCGGTGAAGATGTATCGCGAGGTGTTCGGCGCCACTGATGTGACGGAGAAATGGTCGATGCCCGAGCAGGGCGTCTGGGTCTGCTTCGTCAACCTGCCCAACGCGCAGATCGAGCTGATCGAGCCCTATGGCGAGAATTCGCCGATCACGGCCTTCCTGGCCAAGAACCCCAAGGGCGGCCAGCACCATGTCTGCTTCGAGGTCGAGAACATCTACGCCGCGCGCGACGAGATGCGCGCCAAGGGCATGACCGTGCTGGGCACGGGCGAGCCGCGCATCGGCGCGCACGGCACGCCGGTGATCTTCCTGCATCCCAAGGATCTGGGCGGCGTTCTCATCGAGCTGATGGAGACACCGAAAGCGGCGCACTGAACGCCACGCCCATTGTCATTCCGACCGCAGCGAGGAATCTATGGGAGTTTCCTGGATCCCTCGCTGCGCTCGGGATGACAGGAGGTGGTCGACGCCTAGGCGTCCTGGCTGGCGCCGCCGGTGAGCCACGACAGGTCGCGCACCTTGCGGCCCTTGCGCGCGGCGATCTGCGCTTCGCGCTTCGCCTGACGTTCGGCTTCGAGAGCCGCCGCGCGCGCCTCGCGCTCCGCCCTCTCGGCGGCCTCGCGCGCGGCCTTCTCGGCGGCGACGCGCTCTTCCTCGGCCTTGCGCGCGGCTTCGGCCGCGAGGCGCTCGGCTTCCTTGGCGGCGAGGCGCTCGTTGCGCGCCTTGATGATCGCCTCTCGGGCAGCCCGCCTCTCCAGCGTGGCCGGGTCGTCGGCGTTGAGCTTCGCCTTCGCCTTTTCCAGCAGGGCCTTCTTGGCCTGCGCGGCCGCGCTCAAGCGGTCCTGGAAACCCCTGTCATTCGGTGAAAACATTCAATCCTATCCTGACCATTGTCGATGACGATGCGCTGCATAGCGTATCGCCGGCCTGTTACGGAAGGGTGTAAGTGTAAGACCTTCCATGCAAAAGCCGCCCCTCGCGGGGCGGCTTCGCACAATCGGTATGGCTTACGCCAGCTCGATGGTCGAGACGGCGACCTTGCCGCTGCGGCGGTCCTCGGCGGTGTCGAACGACACCTTCTGGCCGTCGGCCAGGCCGCGGATGCCGGCACGCTCCAGAGCGGTGGCGTGGACGAAGACGTCCTTGCCGCCGTTGTCCGGCTGGATGAAGCCGAAGCCCTTGGTGGCGTTGTAGAACTTGACGGTGCCCGTGATCATGGGAACCCTTTCGATTAAGACAGTAGTTTAAGTTAGGCCGATCACGCGCCAAAGCGCGCGCGCAGCCCGGTTCGTCGATGTTTGGAGAGCGTCTGATCGTGCGCCTGGCATCACGCTTCAGGCGAAACGGCCCGATAGTCCGGCCAAATGTCGATGGCGATCATATAGGCAGTTCCATCCGGTCTGACAAGGGCTTGGGAAAACATGCCAATGGACGTCTCAAGATCGCCGGATCATCCTGCGCGGCCGATGAACGCCGCGCCGCCCCTCACCGACCCCGTCGCCCTGCTGCGCTGGTACGCCGATGCCGGCGTCGAGGATTGCAGCCTGGAGGAGGCGCAGGACCGCTACGCGCTTTCGGCCCGTCCGGCGGTCACCGCGGCACCGCCACAGGCTCAGCCGCCACTGGCGCGCGGCATGGGCGAGGCGCCGTCGGCGCCGGCCGCGCCCGTGGTGCCGCCGCGGCGGGCGCCGGTGCCGCTGGAATCACCCCGGCTGGTCGAGGACGCCCGCGCGGCGGCGGCCAGCGCCACCACGCTGGCCGAGCTGGAAGCCGCGATCCGCGCCTTCGAGGGCTGCACGCTCAAGCGCCTCGCCAAGAACACGGTGTTCGCCGACGGCGTGCCCGGCGCGCCCGTCATGATCGTCGGCGAGGCGCCGGGCGAGGACGAGGACCGGCTGGGCAAGCCTTTCGTCGGCGTCAGCGGCCAGTTGATGGACCGCATGTTCGCGGCCATCGGCATGAGCCGCGCGCGCGATCTCTACATCACCAACATCCTGCCCTGGCGGCCGCCGGGCAACCGCACGCCCAGCGTCGGCGACAGCGCCATCTGCGTCGCCTTCGCGCGCCGCCATGTCGAGCTGGCGCGGCCGAAGATCCTGGTGCTGGCCGGCGGCGTGGCGGCCAAGAACATGCTGGAGACCGAGCAGGGCATCACGCGGCTGCGCGGCAAGTGGTTCGACTACACGCTGCCCGACGGCACGCGCATCCCCGCCATGCCGCTCTACCACCCCGCCTATCTGCTGCGCACGCCCGGCGGCAAGCGGCAGGCGTGGATGGACTTGATCGCGGTGGCGAAACGGCTGGAGGCTCTTGGTTGAGAGACGCCTAGGCTGGGCGCCGATCGGAGTGTCGATGAGATGAGCACGCGCGGGCTGTGGCTGGTGGTTTCAGCGATCCTGACTGTGGCGATTGGTCCGATCCAATCGGCGGGTGCCAGTCCGTCAGACGTCCAAGTCGCCATCGACCGTGCGACCGCCCATCTTCGGCGTGGCGCCTGCGCCGAGACATGGAATGAGCTCTGGCCTCACGCCAGACAGGGTGATGGTAAAGCAATTGCGACGCTTGCCAGCGCCATCTGGACACACAAGCTCGTGCCTCCAGCGCTTTCGCAGGATGTCTTCTCGTGGCTTCGCCATGCCACGATCCTCCACCTGCACGCTCTACCGCACGCCGGGCCTCAACACGACGAACGACTGTCGAGAATCTTGGACATCGCTTGGTTTAGCCAAGGGAAGGAGGTGAAGGCGTGTATCGACCGCGGCGGCGCTTTGGCGGCATGCAACGACCGCTTCGTGCCTGACCTGATCGACTACGCCAGATCAATCGACGCCATCTCACGTCCCGCGGTCTGCCGTGTCTTTGGTGAGCTCGCACCATGGCATGAGCCTCCAGCAACTCAACCCGATCCGAAGCAGACCGGCGTGGGCGGGCCGAGCACGGAGCGATCATGGAGAGAGTTGGTAGACTCGGATGGCGATTGCACCAGGAAGTGGAGCCTCGCTTGGGCCGCCGCTAAGAACGGCGATCTTGAAGCGCGCTGGGCTGCGGGTGTTCTTGTGGCGCACAATTTGTTCAGCGCTCAAATACGACATCAGGTCGAGGCGCGAGACCGCGTGTCTACGATCACGAACGTGTCCATTCTCTGGATCCACGGGATTCCTGGCATCGACGAGTTCGAGCGGAAGCTCCGGCGATATCCGCTAAGTCAACCGTTGCTCATCGATCTGGGAGGGGCACATTTGGAAAGCTGCCTCGACAGGGGAGAATCACCGCCCTTGTGCCTGAGGCGGGCAGTGCAGGTCGGGCTTATCCCGTCTTTCGACGATTTCGCACAGGAAATCGATCGCATCATCGCAACGGCCGGACCGTCTGCGGAGCATTGCCGCCCTTAGGTCCGGTTCGCGATGCGGATGCTAGTTGTTGACATCGATCGGCTACACGGCAGGCTTGCGGCCAACGACTCCGGAGGAACGGTCGATGCCCTACGCCACGGGACGCGTGATCCACGACGCCGACGCGCACATCATGGAAACGCCGGGCTTCCTCAACGACTATCTCGACGCACGTTCGCGCGCCATCGTCACCGACACGGTGCTGTTCCCGCGCCGCGAGGGCTTCCACGCGGCGCGCGAGAAGCGCGCGGCTGACATGGGCGCCGAGGCTTTCGACGACACCCAGATCATGCTGCGCAAGAACTGGGACGCGCTGGGCTCGTACCGCAAGCAGGACCGGCCGCGCTCGATCGACTTGCTGGGCTTCGCCAGCCAGCTCATGTTCACCACGGCGCTGCTGAACTACTCCAACGTGCTGGAGGGTGGCGACGATCTCGACCTGACCTACGCCGTGGCCAACGCGCACACGCGGCACATGATCGATTTCTGCGCCGTCGACCGCCGCCTGCTGCCCACCGCCTATATCCCGCTGCAGGACTTCGAGCGCACCGCCAAGGCCGCGGGCGAGGCGTTGAAGATGGGCGCCAAGGCGCTGATGATCCCCTCGCGCTGCCCGACGCACCATTCGCCCAGCCACATCGCCTTCGATCCGCTGTGGGCGCAGGCGCAGGAGGCGGGCATCCCGATCGTCTTCCATGTCGGCGGCGGCGGGAAGCTGCTCGATCCCGCCTATTTCAATAACGGCCTGCCGCCGGTGCCCGACTTCCACGGTGGCGACGACAATTTCAAGTCGATCGACTACATGGCGATCGGCATTCCGCCGATGCAGGCGCTGACCGCGCTGATCATCGACCGCGTGCTCGACCGCTTCCCCCGGCTGATGATCGGCGTCATCGAGCAGGGCGCCTCGTGGGTGCCGGGCTGGATGCGCAACATGGACAGCGCGCACAACGCCTTCTTCAAGAACGAGGAGCGGCTGCAGAAGATGTCGCTGAAGCCCTCGGAATTCGTCAAACGCCAGGTGCGCGTCACGCCCTATCCGCACGAGGACACCGGCTGGATCATCGCCAATAGCGGCGACGGCGTCTGCCTGTTCTCCTCCGACTATCCGCATGTCGAGGGCGGCCGCAACCCGATCAAGCGCTTCGAGGCCTCGATGGACGCCGCAGGCATCACGCCGCGTCAGCGCGACCTGTTCTACCGCGACAATTTCATCGAGCTGATGGGCGCGGGCCTCGCCGAGGATCTGCGTTACCCGAAGGTCGCGGCCTGAACCTCAATTGACCGTCGCCCAGAAGGCGAGCTGGGCGCTGAAGTCGTTGTCGGCGGCCTGGCCATCCCAACGGGTGAGACCGGCGTCGCCCTGCGTCAGATCGTTGCGCGCGCTGGCGACACGACGCAGGTGCGTGTCGGTGCGGTGCATGATGAACAGCTTCCGCGCGGGCTGGTGGGAGAAGAAGATCAGCCCATCGCGCAGGCGCGGATTGGTGACGGCCAGGGTGTAGTGCACGCCGCCACGCTCGTAGGTGAGCTGGCGCGTCACGACCCTCTCGGTGAAACCCAGCGACTGCGTGCGCGTGATGGTCACCGAATCCGGGTCCTTGAGCGCTTCGGCGATCAGGCGCTGCAGCTGCGCCGCCGTCGGCCGAGGCTGCGCTTGCGCCACGCCGGCCAGCGTGACAAGCGCCAGTGCGAGAAGAACAGTCGCAAGTCGGCGCATCGGCACCCTCCTTGTCGCCTCTTCAGTTCACAGTGGCCCAGTAGGCGAGCTGGGCGGAGAAGTCGTTGTCGGCCGACGGACCATCCCAGGCCTTCAAGCCGCCATCACCCAGCCGCAGATCATTGCTCGCGCTGGCCACGCGGCGCAGATGCGTGTCGGTGCGATGCATGCGGAAGGTGCTCGACGCCACCTCGTTGGAAAAGAAGATCAGCCCGTCGGGCAGCCGCGGATCGGTGACGGCGAGGTAGTACTCCATGGCGCCGGCCTTCTGGCCGAGCTGACGCGTGACGACGGCGACATTGATGAAGCCCAGCGGCTCGGGGCGCGCGAAGGTCACGGTGGTCTCCGCCTGCAGCGCACGCGCGACTAGCCGGTTCAGCTGGGACGCGCTGAGACCCGACTGCGCCCGCGCCACGGTAACCAGCGCGAGCGAGCCGGCGCCGCCGGCGGCGAGCATCGAACGACGTTTCAACATCGAGATCTCCTTCACATCAGATCCCCTCGCCGTCCGTACCATGGCCCTCGGTGCGCCAGCGCAGCATGCCGCCGGCAAGGTTGGCGACGTCGGTGAAGCCCGCGCCGCGCAGGATGGTGATGGCCTGCGCCGAGCGGCTGCCGGCGCGGCACACCGCGACGATGGGCTTGTCGCGTGCGAGTTCGCCCGTGCGCGCCTTGAGCTGGCCCAGCGGAATGAGCGTGGCGCCGGGGATGTGGCCCAGCGGCCCGTCGAACTCCTCCGGCTCGCGCACGTCGAGCACCTGGACCTTGCCGAGATGCTCCTCCAGCGCGTAGCTCTGGATTTCCCAGATGCCGCCGAAGGTGTAGCGCAGCGGCGCCCAGTCGGGATCGGCGAGCGCGTTGGCCTCGTTCTCGGGCCGGCCGCATTTGAGGTTGGCCGGCACGGCGACATCGAGCTGCTTGGGATGCGGTAGGTTGAGGTTGGCCATGTGGCCGGCGAAATCACCGATCGCCACGTCGCCACCCAGCCGCGGATTGAAGCGGCTCTCTTCGCGCACCGACGTGACGGTGTGACCCCTGTAATCGTGCGCCGGGTAGAGCAGGCAGCCGGCCGGCAGGGTGAGGATGCGATCGTGCACCGAGCGGTACATCGCGCGCGCGTCGCCCTGCTGGAAGTCGGTGCGACCGCTGCCGCGGATCAGCAGGCAGTCGCCTGTGAAGGCCATCGAGTGATCGTCGAGAACATAGGTCAGGCAGCCGCTGGTGTGGCCCGGCGTGGCGCGCACCTCCAAATGCCGGCGGCCGAAGGCGACGCGATCGCCGTGCTCGAGATAGCGGTCGGCGCCGTGCGCGCCGCTGGCCTTCGACAGCGCGATGGCGCCGCCCAGCCGGCGGCGCAGCAGCCAGGCGCCGGTGACGTGGTCGGCGTGCACATGCGTCTCGAGGATCGCCACCAGCTTGAGGTCGAGCTCGCCGATCAGGGCCGCGTCGCGGCGCACCTGCTCGAAAACCGGATCGATGATCAGCGCCTCGCGCGTGTCGGCACAGCCGAGCACATAGGTGTAGGTCGACGAGGCCTGGTCAAAGAGCTGACGAAACACGGGCATGGACGTCACGTCAGCACCGCGTGCGCGGCCTGTCCAGCGCCACGCGACACTTGCATGTGGACGCCTGAAGGTGTGCGATGCGCGCCATGACGAACAAACTCGACGCCGTCGAAGACCTGACCTTCACCACCAAGGATTTCGCCCTCGAGAAAGGCGGCGCGCTGCCGCTCTGCGAGGTCGCCTACGAAACGCACGGCAAGCTCAACGCCGCCGGCGACAACGCCATCCTCATCGTCCATGGCTACACGTCGAGCGGCCATGTCGCGGGCGTGCACGCCAAGGGCAAGGAGCCGCGCGGCGTGGCGCCGGGCACGCCGGGCTGGTGGGACGCGCTGATCGGGCCGGGCAAGGCGGTCGACACTGACAGGTTCTTCGTCGTCGGCGTCAACGCGCTGGGCTCGTGCCACGGCTCGACCGGACCGGCCAGCCGCGATCCGCGCACCGGCAATCCCTATGGGCCGACCTTCCCCGAGGTGACGATCCGCGACATCGTGCGCTCGCAGAAGCTGCTGCTCGACTCGCTCGGCGTGAAGCATCTGGTGGCGGTGTGCGGCCCCTCGATGGGCGGCTTCCAATCCTTCCAGTGGGGCGTGAGCTATCCCGATTTCATGAACGGCGTCGTCGCCACGGTGACCGCGCCGAAGATGCGCGCGGGCACCATCGACGCCGTCGAGCAGCTGCGCCAACGGCTGGCGAGCCATCCCAACTGGAACAACGGCTGGTACTACGAGAATGGCGGCATCGCCTCGATCCTCGAGGAGATCCGCCACGAGACCTTGGTGGGCTATGGCCAGCGCGAGATTCTCGCGGCGACGATCGCCGATCCGGCCAAGCGCGAGGCGGCGATCCGCGCCAATGCGCGCGATTGGGCGAAGACCTACGATGGCCATTCGATGGTCGTCTTGCGGCGCGCGATCAGCACCTTCGACATCACCGCCGACTACGCCAAGCTGAAGGCCAAGGTGCTGTACGTGATCGCGCCCAACGACACGCTGTTCCCGGCCAAGATGGGCGTGTCCTACGCCAAGGAGATGCGCGAGGCCGGCATCGACCTCACCTATGTCGAGCTGGTCACCGACAAGGGCCACATGGCGAGCCACGCCGACGCCGCCCAATGGGCCCCGGCGCTGGCGGCGTTCATCGCACGGTTGGAGCGTTGAGCCTTCCCTTCCCCCGGAGGGGGAAGGTGGCGCGGAGCGACGGATGGGGGATGTCGAAGACGGACTCCTGCGTTCGTCTTCAACATCCCCCTTCCGCCCTTCGGGCACCTTCCCCCTCCGGGGGAAGGGACCGGTTATTTCGGTGTCCTGACGTGGTCGATCGCTCCCAGCATATCGGCGATCACGTGCCGGATGCGTTTGTCGGGCATCAGAAGATTTGCACCGCTGACGTTTCGATGTCGCCGCGCAGCGCCGGATGTAGACCTCTACGGGTCAGGAAGTCGACACGCCGACCGAGGATCGCTTCGGCCTGTTCTTGGGCCGCCATCAGATCGAACAGGTCGAACTGTCCGGCGCGATAGTCGCAGAACAGGTCGACATCGCTGTCGGGCCCCGCTTCGCCACGTGCCGCCGACCCAAACAGATACAGCGCGTCGATACCCAGAGCCCGAAACGCCGCGGATTGCGCCTTCAGCTTGGCGATGATCGCGTCGCGGTCCATCGCGCTCAGTCCCCCTAGATCGTCAGCACGGTGAAGCGCGAATCGCCGTCGCGTTTGACCTGGGCGACGAGGTCGACTTCCCATTCGAGGTACTGGTTCATCGCCGCCTCGACGCCTTCCTTGCGGTCGTAGGGTCGGTACCATACGTCATCAGGCGGGTCGGCCATGCGGGTGTGCTCGTTCTCCAGCGGCAGGCCGGCTTCCTTCCACGCCTTCATGCCGCCGGCGAGGATCGCCACCTTCCACGCCGCCATCGCCGCGACCTCGGCCGAGGCCAGCCGCGCCAGCACGCCGTCGGGCGAGACCAGCACGATGCGCTTGGCCTTGGGCGTCTCGGCCACCATCTTCGGCAGGGTCTCGGCGAGGTTGGCGCGGGTGGCGAACCAGGCGCCGGGGACGTGGCCGTCGCGGTAGCGCAGGCTGGTATCGAGATCGATCACCAGCGCCTCGCCGCGCTCGACCAGCGTGTTGAGCTCCTTCGGCGTCAGGGCCGGCGTCTTGATGGCGCCCAGCCCGGGCACGCCGCGCTTCTCCGGCCCGGTCTCGACCTGGTTCTTGCCCGGCCGGTGGTCGAGCACGAAGACCTTCTTCCAGCCCATCTGCAGCAGCCAGTGCGCCGTCATCGTCGCGCGCACGCCGTCATTGTCGTGCAGCACGATGGTGGCGTTGCGCACGCCGACATATTGATCGGTCGCCTGCACGAGCTGGCCGCCCGCGGCATGGCGCAGGCCGATCAGGTGGCCGGCCTTGTACTCGGCCGGATCGCGCACGTCGAAGGCGTAGAGGCAGCCCGCACCGGCGGCCGCGTCGTCGGCCATGTCGCGCAAGGTGTTGAGCCCGATCTTCTTCACCCCGGCCTTGTCGGCCACCTTGGCGGCGGCCTCGCGTGCCCATTGCGCTGCTTCCTTGCTTTGCGGCTTGAAGCTGTCGGTCTTGCCGCGCGCCACCTCCAGGCCGGCGAGATGCCAGCCCATGGTGCCGTTCTTCAGCGCGATCACCTTGTTGGGCACGCCGGCGTTGATCAGCGACTGCGCGCCGATGATCGAGCGCGTGCGGCCGGCGCAGTTCACCACCACCACGGTCTCGGGGTTGGGCGCCATGTCCTTGACGCGATAGACCAGCTCGGCGCCGGGGCAGTCGATCCCGCCGGGGATCGACATGTTGTGGAACTCCTCGTAGGGCCGCGAATCGAGGATCACCATGTCGCGACCCTCGTCCTGCATCTTCTTGATCTCGGCGGCGTCGACGCGCGGCGTGTCGCGGTCGTGCTCGACGATCTCGCCGAAGGCCTTGCTCGGCACGTTGACGCCGGTGAAGATCTCGTAGCCCGCCTCGCGCCACGCTTTGAGCCCGCCATCCATCACGGCGACGTTGCTGTAGCCCAGCAGCGAGAGCTTCGAGGCGGCGCGGCCGGCGCGGCCGAGCTGGCCCTCCTCGCCGGTATCCATGACGATGATGCGCGCGGCGAAGTTGGGCACCAGCGGCAGGATGCGCAGCTCCAGCTTCGACAGCGGCACACAGATCGCGAACAGCGGATGGCCGTCGGACGAGAACTGACCCTCCTCGCGCACGTCGACGAAGCAGACCTCGTCCTCCGTGCCCATCAGCGCCTTCACCTCGGCGGCGCTGATCAGCGGCGTCAGGATCTTCGGCGCCGACGGGAACTCGGCCGCCTGCTTGGTCTCCAGCTCGACCATCACGCGGCGCGGCAGATGCTCCAGGCTCAACCCATAGAGATGCAGGTGCAGCGCCGGCCCGCCGCCCGCCGGCACCTGGATGGTGTGGAAATCGTCGGGCAGGAACTGGATCGAGTTGCCCTTCACCACCGTCAGCTCCGAGCCCTTGGCCAGCTCGACGCTGTTGGGATCGTTGACGCCCTCGGTCACGACGCGGTCATAGCGCACATTGTGCTCCTGGCCGTGCACGCCGGCGATCACCGCCCAGGTGGTGTGGTTGTGCGGCTGGACCAGCTTGCCTTCGAGGCCGGCCGAGGCGTAGAGCGCGAAGCGATGGTCGGGATCCTCGGCCAGGCGATAGATGCCGCCCTCTTTACGCACCGGGAACTGCTCGAGCGGAAACAGCTCGGTGCGCGTCGCCAGCCCGACGAGCGTCTCGCCAATCTTGGCCAGCCCCTCGCGCGTGACGCCCTCGGCCTCAACGGCGCGCACCGCCTCGACCGTCTCACGCACCGCCCGCGCCCGCTCGTTCCATACCGACATGGCATCCTCCGAATACGCTCTCGCGTCATATCATAGTCACTGACCCGACGGGAGCGAGGCTTGATGTGACGGATCAGGTGGTGAATATTGAGACCATGACTCAAGCATTCCGTGTGCTCGCCCGACGAATGCTACTCATCGCCACCACTGTCCTCGCCGTCTGCGGGATGGCCCGGGCGCAACCTTCCTATCGCAGCCTGCTCGAAAGCCTGTCGCATCATGTTGCGCAGGCGGCACGCACCGAACTTGATCGCGGCAACCCCAACGTCGCGCTGGCGTTGGCGTTGGAGGCGCTGCCGCGCGACGTGGTAGCGAACGATCGTCCTTATATCCACGAGGCAGCTCGAGTCCTCCAGACGATCATCAGGAGCGGCGGGCGCGAACTGCACAGCCTTCGCGGCCATGACCGCGCCGTGCGGAGCGCCGTCTTCTCGCCCGACGGAAAGCGGGCATTGACCGCAGGCGGTGACGGAATCGCCCGTGTATGGGACGTGGACAGCGGCACGCAGCGCCTAGCATTGCGCGGCCACCGCGCCGCTATCGGGATGGCGATGCTCTCACTTGACGGCACACGAATCTTGACGACGTCGAATGACGGCACGGCTCGCCTGTGGGATGCCCACAGTGGTGCCGGCCTCGCGGTGCTCAATGTGGGCGAGACCGGCACGACGACAGGCCAACCCGTCGATGGCGTCATCACGCAGTCGGACAAGAGCGGCGCCACGGAACGCTTCATCTTCGGCGGTCGCGCCGTGGACGTGGTTTGCGCCGCCGCGTTCTCAGCAGACGGCCAACGCGTCCTGACGGCTGCCTGCAAGGGCACAGTCAAGCTGTGGGAGACGGCCAGCGGCAAGGAAGTCCTCACATTGCACAACACCACACCCATCGAGCAAGCCGTGCTCTCAGCCGACGGGGCGCGGATCATCACACGGCATGAGGGCGGGGTCGTGCGCTCGTGGGACGCGGCCAGTGGTGAGGGGCTATCCATCCTGCAGCCGTCTTCCAGTTCGGGCGCGGCGATCCGCTTTGCCGCCCTGTCGTCCAACGGCGATCGGCTGTTGGCCGCCACAGCCACCGAGGCCGGGCTGTGGGATGTCGGTACCCGTGCGGCGCTGCCGACACTGAGACTTCCACAGGGCCAGATAACAGCGGCCGCGATCTCTCCCAATGGCAGACGCGCGCTGCTGGCGTCGTCCGACCACATGATCAGCGGATGGGACACGACAACCGGCCGTCAGTTGTTCGTGCGGCGTGCACCGGCGGAGGAGATCGCGGGCCTCCGATTCTCTGCCGATGACGAACGCTTCCTGGCGGTTTCCGCCGATCGCGTCGTGCGCATCTGGGATACGGCCAAGGACAGCGAGGACATGCTGAGCCTCACCGGTCATGCTCACGACGTACATACTGCCGTGTTCTCGCCGGATGGCTCGCGCGTGCTGAGCGCATCGTACGATGGGAGCGCGCGCCTCTGGGCGGTCACCGGAGAGCAGGCCATGGCGATGTTCGGCAACGACAGCCGCCGGATTGCCGAGGCGAAGCTCTCGCCCGATGGCCGACAGATTGTGCTTCGTGGCTCCGACGAAGTATCCGTACGCGACGTCACTACCGGCAAATTGCTGACGACGTTCATTCAACCTCGGACCGCTGTGGGTCCGATGCGGTTCTCACCTGACGGCGTCCATGTGCTGACCGCATCAGCCGATCGGACAGTCGCGATTCGCAACGCCACTACTGGTGAAGTGCTCGTAGTCCTCGAAGATCAGAACCTGTTCCCGAGTGGTCCCGTCCCTCACGACGTGCTCGGCGTATTCTTGCATCTCTTCGTCTTCTCGCCAGATGGCGCACACGTCTGGACCGCGCCGATGTTGACTGGCACCGGATATCTGTGGGACGCCGCCAGTGGCAAGTTGCTCGCGACTGTGCCGAACAGTGCCCCGTTCCCGCGACCGGCGTTTTCTGGCGATGGCAGGTATTTGGCGACCGCCGGAAGAGATGGGTCGGTGCGCATCATCGCCATGCACGATGGAAAGACGTTGCGCGAGTTGCCTGGGCAGAATTACCAAGTCTTCGGCTTGGCTTTCTCGCCGGACAGCGCGCGATTGCTAACGCTAATCGGTGGAACCGGCCAGGTGTTGGACGTAGCCACGGGCAAGACCCTGTTCAGACTGCATGGTGTTAACGTGCGACTCGGCACGTTCTCCCCGGACGGCAGGTACATCGTGACCTCGGCCGCCGATGGAGCATCGCTCTGGGATGCTCGCACTGGCCGCCTGGTGCGTACTTTCAGCGGTCATCAAAAGGCCCCCGGGCGTCCGATCTTCTCGGCCGATGGCACCTTCGTCCTGACCACGTCAGCCGATCGCACCGCGAGACTATGGCATATCGATCACAGCGAGGCCCTAGCGGTGTTCCGAGGACACACGGAAGAGATCGACAGTGGTGTGTTGTCGATCGACGGAGCACTCGTCGTGACAACCGGGCGAGATGGAGTCGCGCGACTGTGGCGCACGTTCGCCAAGCCGCAGGAGCTGATCGACCACGCCTGCTCGCTGATGACCCGACCGCTCTCCCGCGAAGAACGCCGCAGGTTCTTCCTCGAGGAAGACCCCAAGGACCCACCCTGCGGCTGGCACTCCGACATGAAGGACAAGCCGCCCTATACGCCGAAGGCCGCACCCCGCTAGCCGGCGCTTGCCGGTTTCGCCGGGTTCCGTTAACCAAGTGTCAGCTCCTCCGGGGGGAGAGCCTTGACGGGAGTTCCATCGATGAAGCGCATCGTCGCGCTCTTGGCCGCGCTGGTTCTCTGCGCGCCGGCGTCGGACGCTCTTGCCCAGGCGGCGGCCAAGCCGGCGGCGACCAAGCCGCCCGCGCCGGCCAGGCCGGCCGCCGCGGCGCCCGCCGCCAAGC
>CAYTFW010000004.1:15783-91887 GCA_964437145.1 uncultured Rhizobiaceae bacterium | reverse complement strand
CGGTGTAGGTGAACGTCGTCGTGCCGTTGAAGTTGGCCGCCGGCGTATAGGTGATCGCGCCGGCCGCCGTGAACGTCACCGTCCCCTGTCCGGCTGGCGGCTGTGTCACCGATGTAACCGCACGCCCCGCGTTCTCGAAGCTGTCGGCCGTCGCACCATTGGTGCCGGTGATCACGTTGAAGGTGACCGGCGTGTCTTCCGGCGTGGTCACACTGTCATTGGTCACGTCGGCGACCGGCGTCACCGTGATCGCCACCGTGTCGGTGTCGCTCGCCGTACCGTCTGACGTCGTCACCGTCAGCTGCGCCGGGCCGTTATAGTCGGCCGTGTTGGTGTAGGTCAGACCCGCCAGCGCGTTGTTGATCTGTGCCGCCGTGCCACTGACCGTCACCGTGCCCGTGCCGTTGTTGGTGATGACGGCGCCACCGCCCGTCGTCACCGACACGGTGCCGTTGGTCACCGTCAGCGTCGTGGTCAAGGTCGCGTTGTCGACATCCGACACCGTCACGCCGGTGATTGGCAGCGGTGTATCCTCGGGCGTCGTCTGCGCGCCCGGCACCGTGTTCACCGGCGCGTCGTTCACCGCCGTGACATTCACCGTCACCGTCGCCGTCTCAGTCACGCCACCCGACGTTACCGTGTAGGTGAACGTCGTCGTGCCGGTGAAGTTCAGCGGCGGCGTATAGGTGATCGCACCATTGGCCGCGAACGTCACCGTTCCCTGGCCGGCCGGCGGCTGCGTCACGGCTGTCACGGTGCGACCGGCGTTCTCGAAGCTGTCCGCCGTGGCGCCACCGGTGCCGGTGATCACGTTGAACGTGATCGGCGTGTCCTCCGGCGTGGTCACACTGTCATTGGTGACGTCGACGACCGGCGTCACGGTGATCGCCACCGTGTCGGTGTCGCTCAACGTGCCGTCGCTGGTTGTCACCGTCAGCTGCGCCGGCCCGTTGTAGTCGGCGGTGTTGGTGTAGGTCAGGTCGGCCAGCGCGTTGTTGATCTGCAGCGCCGTGCCGCTGATCGTCACCGTGCCTGTGCCATTGCCGCCGATCGTCGCGCCGGTACCGGTCGTTACCGACACCGTGCCGTTGGTCACCGTCAGGGTGGTCGTCAGAGGCCCGCCGTCGACGTCGGCCACGCTGACCCCGGTGATTGGTAGCGGTGTGTCCTCGGGCGTCGTCTGCGGCCCCGGCACCGTGTTCACCGGCGCGTCGTTCACCGCCGCGACGTTGACCGTCACCGTCGCCGTCTCGGTCACACCACCAGACGTCACGGTGTAGGTGAACGTCGTCGTGCCGGTAAAGTTCGCCACCGGCGTGTAGGTAATCGCGCCGCCGGCCGTGAACGTCACCGTTCCCTGGCCCGCCGGCGGCTGCGTCACGCTCGTCACCGCCCGGCCGGCGTTCTCGAAGCTGTCGGCCGTCGCGCCGTTCGTGCCCGTCAACACGTTGAACGTGATCGGCGTTTCCTCGGGCGTCGTCACCGTGTCGTTGGTGGCGTCCGCCACCGGCGTCACGGTGATCACCACCGTGTCGCCGTCCGTCGCCGTGCCGTCCGTCGTCAGCACGGTCAGCGTGGCCGGACCATTGTAATCGGCCGTATTGGTATAGGTCAGGCCCGCCAACGCCGCGTTGGTCTGCGCCGCCGTGCCCGAGATCGTCACCGTGCCCGTGCCGTTGCCGCCGATCGCCGCGCCGGTACCGGTCGTCACCGTCAGCGTCCCATTGGTCACCGTCACCTGCGTTAGAATGACCGTGTCGTCGACATCGGACACGGTCACGCCGGTGATGGCGCGCGGCGCGTCCTCCGGTGTCGACTGCGCGCCAGGCACGACGACGACCGGCGTATCATTGAGGTCGTAGCCGAAATCGATGGTCTGGTCGCTGCCGCCGATCTGCGTGATGCTGACCGTGCGCAGCGCGCCGCCAGTGGTCGAGGCGGAGCCGCCGAGCACACCATTGGCGTCGGTCACCCGCACGATGTAACGGCCGGGCAACACGCCGGTGAACAGATAGTTGCCCGACGCACCGGTCGTGTCCGTCGCCAGGATCCGTTCGCCGGCGTCGACCACGCCATCGCCGTCGACGTCGTCGATGATCTGCACGGTGACGTTGGCGATCCCGGTCTCGGTCGCGTCGAAAACACCGTCGGCATCGTCGTCGTCGAAAATTCGATCGCCGATCGAGCCGGTGATGGGCACGAAGCTGGCGGCGTCCGCCGCCGTCCCGGTGATCGGTGTCGTACCGTCGGTCGTCACACTGATCGCGGCACCAATCGCGGCGCCGCTCAGCGGGTTGATCCGCTGGATGCTGGTGCCACCCACCGCCCAGAAGACGCCACCCAGATCGGACCCGCCTTGATTCTGCGTCGGCGCGAACGGCGTGCTGGAGAGTTGAGCGCCCGTTGTCAGGTCGTAGCGTATGAACGTGCGCGTGCCGGCGCTGTTGGCCGCGATGCTTATCAGCGCGTTGTTGGCCGAGTCGATGACGATGTCTCCCCAGTCGGCTCCACCCGAAACCGCCGAGACAAAAGTCGTGACACCAGCGATGGTCGTGCCACCGCCGGAGAAGGTGATCCTATAGATACTGTCGGCGCCGGTGACGCCGCCGAGGCCGGTATTCTCGATCGAGAGATAGAGCGCGCCGTTGTGGAACGCCGCGCCGCCACCGCCGACACTGCCCGGCGATGTGACGCTCAGGCCCGCACCGTTGTTGGTGATGTTGCTGTCGATAAGGATGTGGGCGTTGGTTACGTAGTTGTAGGCGAACAAGGCCTTGCTGTTGGCCGTCGAGGCGTCCGTGTAGTAGATGAGGCCGTTGGTGTAGTCGATCGCCAGCGAGTTGTTGACGGTGCCCGTGGTGACGCCGCCGACGGTCGCCGGTACCGTGGTGATGACACTGGCCACGCCCGTCGCGACATCGATGGCATAGATCGTCTTGTTGTAAACAGCCAGGAGCGCGCCATTGCCGACGTTGACGACGGCATCCAACAGGTGGTCGTAGGCTTCCTGGCTTTCACGGCTGACGGCGATATTGGCGTCGACTTGGCCGAGCCGGTATTCCAACTGCCAGTCGCCGCCCAGGGCGGCGGCGCCAGTCGGATCGCTCGAGGCAGCGACATCGGCGCCGGTGGAGTCGGCCAGCGCCCGCAGGAAGGCCCGACCGTGCGCGTCGGCCGCCACGTCGCAACCATAGAGCAGCAGGTCAGCCTCGGTGGACAAAGCGGCGCGGATCGTCGCCAGCTCATCGGCGTACTGGCCGGCCGCCGATGCCGCGTTGAGGATCGCGGTACCCAGATGTAGCGCGCCGTTCTGGCCGTGCGACAGGATATGGATAGCGTCGATGCCGGTGCGGCCGTCCAGCGCCGCCGCGATCTGCTCCATACCGTCGCGACTGGGGTCGAGCCGCACGATCTCGACAGTCGGCGAGAGGCCGGCCAACAAGGTGCTGGAGTCGGTCACCGTCATGTCGACGAAGACGATCTCGCGCGGCGTCGAGTCATGCGGGTCGCCACTCGCGGTGGGTGTGGCCAACTCCCGATGATCGGCGGCTGCGGCGCCGCTCTGGCTACTTGGCGGTGAAGCCTCAGGCACGCCACCCGTTGGCGTCGAAGCATTGGCCGCCGCCGGATCGGCAGGATGGTTGTCGGGGGCCGTATCGCCCAACGCCGCGTTGGCCGCGGCGAGCGCGGCGGCGTCGGCGACCGCGGTCGTGCTGTCGAACGCGATGCGCGCCTCGAGCGCGAACAGTCGCGGTGACACGCGTACGCGACCGCCGGCCGCGTTCCACGGTGCATTGTCGGTGGAAGGTGATGGCCTGGATTTCCTAAGCTGGCGCCGCCAGAACATAGCCATGCGCGCCTCACTCTATTGATAGCGACACATCCGACTTGTTCGGCGGAAACTCGCGCTCACCAGCCAACATGCGAATGCATCAGAATCACGGCGCGTATCGCGCACCTCGCAAATACACTGCACATCACGCAAACACACGTTAGAACCCAGTCAAAGCAAAGGCCTGGCTTTTTGACACTCAATTCTTGATCGATGCTGATGCTTTTTTTCGGACAGACTGAAATATCTTATCGTATAAAATTGTGCCTCATTCTTGGACTGGGTCGCGCCTCATTCTTGTACTGGCTGATATCTGACGTGGAGCGGCGCCGCGCCAGCACTGACCCGCTCGATAGCCGACACAGACTCTCATTGGCGGTGGAGAAGCGCTAGGCAAAGGACCAAGCCTCGACGGAATCATCGTCGGTGTTCCAGACATGTGTGCAAAGGATGTATTCGCACAGGCAGTGCCGGACATTCTTCATGGAGCGTCGTTTCGAGAGGCGAACTGGCAAAGCCTCTTGAAGCCGCCTGTGCCCCGACGATTGTCCCGGGTGGCACGGACGAGGTCGCGGCTGGGTCAACTCGAGTTCGTGCCGCAGCCAAACCGTAACGCATCGCGGGAATGACGAATCCCTGTCCCGGGACTAGACTGCAACCCGAATGTCACAGGGTCACACATGATCGTCGAACAAATCTGGACCGCGAACGCCTATCGCAACTTCAACTATCTGATCGCCTGTCCCGAGACGGGCGAGGCGTTGGCGATCGATCCGCTCGATCACGCCAAGTGCCTGGCCAAGGCCAAGGAGAAGGGCTGGACCATCACCCAGATCCTCAACACGCACGAGCACGGCGACCACACCGGCGGAAACCAGCAGGTGGTCGCGGCGACCGGCGCCAAGGTTCTGGCGCACAAGAACGCCAAGAGCCGCATCCCCGGCATGGATCGCGGGCTGGGCGCCGGCGACGTCATCAAGGTCGGCCGCACGGTCGAGCTGGAGTGCATGGACACGCCGGGCCACACCATGTGCCACATCTGCCTGCGCAGCCACGGCGACAAGCCGGCGCTGTTCTGCGGCGACACGCTGTTCAACGCCGGCGCCGGCAACTGCCACAATGGTGGCCACCCGAACGAGCTCTACAACACCTTCGCCAACCAGCTCGACAAGCTGCCCGAGAATACCCTGATCTATCCGGGCCACGACTACATCGCCAACAATCTCGGCTTCACCCTCGATCGCGAGCCCGACAACGCCAGGGCCAAGGAATTGCTGCCGGCGATGAAGCAGCAGGACCCGAACAACCCACTGGTCACCACGCTGAAGCTCGAGCGCGAGATCAACACTTTCTTCCGGCTGAGCAGCCCGACGGTGATCGCCCGCCTGCGCGAAGCCTTCTCCGACCTGCCCGACAACCCCGATCGCAAAACGGTGTTCATCAAGCTGCGCGAACTCAGGAACAGGTGGTGAGGCTCCAACCTGTCATCCCGAGCGCAGCGAGGGATCCAGGCGGCTTCCCTGGATCCCTCGCTGCGCTCGGGATGACAGGGGAGACCTATAGACTCGGCAGGTTGAGACCCTTCTCGCGCGCGCAGGCGATCGCCTCTTCGTAGCCGGCGTCGGCGTGGCGCATCACACCGGTGGCGGGATCGTTCCACAGCACGCGCTCGACGCGCCGCGCCGCCTCCGGTGTGCCGTCGCAGACGATCACCATGCCGGCGTGCTGCGAGAAGCCCATGCCGACGCCGCCGCCATGGTGCAACGACACCCAGGTCGCGCCGGAGGCGCAGTTCAGCAGCGCGTTGAGCAGTGGCCAGTCCGATACCGCGTCGGTGCCGTCCTTCATGCTTTCGGTCTCGCGATTGGGGCTGGCGACCGAACCCGAGTCGAGATGGTCGCGCCCGATCACAACAGGCGCCTTGAGTTCGCCGCTGGCGACCATCTCGTTGAAGGCCAGGCCCAGGCGATGGCGATCGCCCAACCCGACCCAGCAGATACGCGCCGGCAGGCCCTGGAACTTGATGCGCTGCCTCGCCATGTCGAGCCAGCGATGCAGATGGGTGTTGTCGGGCAGCAGCGCCTTCACCTTGGCGTCGGTGCGGTAGATGTCCTCGGGGTCGCCCGACAGCGCGGCCCAGCGGAACGGTCCGATGCCGCGGCAGAACAGCGGCCGGATATAGGCCGGCACGAAGCCCGGGAAGCTGAAGGCGTCGTCGACGCCCTCCTCCAGCGCCATCTGCCGGATGTTGTTGCCGTAGTCGACTGTGGGCACGCCGAGCTTGTGGAACGCCAGCATCGCGCGCACATGCCCGGCCATCGATTGCTTGGCCGCCTTGGCCACACCCGACGGATCGCTGGCGCGCCGCGCTTCCCAATCAGCGAGCGTCCAGCCCTTGGGCAGGTAGCCGTTCACCGGATCATGCGCCGAGGTCTGGTCGGTCAGGCAGTCCGGCCGCACGCCGCGACGCAGCAGCTCGGGCAGGATGTCGGCGGCGTTGCCGAGCAGCGCCACCGACACGGGCTTCTTCTCGGCGGTCGACTTGGCGATGATCGCCAGCGCGTCGTCGAGATCCTTGGCTTGCGCGTCGACATAGCCGGTGCGCAGGCGGAACTCGATGCTGCTGGGCCGGCACTCGATCGCCAGGCACGACGCGCCGGCCATGGTCGCCGCCAACGGCTGCGCGCCGCCCATGCCGCCCAGCCCGGCGGTCAGGATCCAGCGGCCGGCGAGGCTGCCGCCGTAGTGCTGGCGCGCCATCTCGACGAAGGTCTCGTAGGTGCCCTGCACGATGCCCTGGCTGCCGATGTAGATCCACGAGCCGGCCGTCATCTGGCCGTACATCATCAACCCCCTGCGATCGAGCTCGTTGAAATGCTCCCAAGTCGCCCAGCGCGGCACCAGGTTGGAGTTGGCGATCAGCACGCGCGGTGCGTCGGCATGGGTGCGGAAGATGCCCACCGGCTTGCCGGACTGCACCAGCAGCGTTTCGTCGGCCTCCAGCTTGCGCAGCGCCGCGACGATGCGGTCGAAGGCGCCCCAGTCGCGCGCCGCGCGGCCGATGCCGCCATAGACCACGAGCTCGCCGGGCTTCTCGGCGACGTCGGGGTCGAGGTTGTTCATCAGCATGCGCAGCGGCGCCTCGGTCAGCCAGCTCTTGGCGCTGAGATCGGTGCCGTGCGGCGCGCGCACGATCCGGGCGTTGTCGATGCGGGTCATGGGAGCTCCATTCAATCGAGCGTGGGCAGCAAGCCATCGCCGACGGCCCGCACCAGCGCGCCCTCGGCGACCAGCGCTGTCGCTGTCTGCATGTCGGGATGGAAGTGGCGATCGTCCTCGAGATGCGGCACTCGTACGCGCAGCAGATCACGTACCGCCTCCAGCGGCGGGCTCGAGGCCAGCGGACGATGGAAGTCGCAGCCCTGCGCCGCGGCCAGCAACTCGATGCCGACGATGGACTGGGCGTTGGCCGTCATGTCGAGCAGGCGGCGCGCGCCGTGCGCGGCCATCGAGACGTGGTCTTCCTGGTTGGCCGAGGTGGGAATCGAATCGACGCTGGCGGGATAGGCACGCTGCTTGTTCTCCGACACCAGCGCCGCGGCCGTCACCTGCGGGATCATGAAGCCCGAGTTCAGCCCCGGCCGCGGCGTGAGGAACGCCGGCAGGCCCGACAGCGCCGGATCGACCAGCATGGCGATGCGCCGCTCGGCGAGCGAGCCGATCTCGCAGATCGCCAGCGCCAGCGTGTCGGCGGCGAAGGCCACCGGCTCGGCGTGGAAGTTGCCGCCCGACAGAGCCTCGACCCTGTCGGCGAAGATCAGCGGGTTGTCGGTGACGCCATTGGCTTCGGTCGCCAAGGTGGCGGCCGCCTGCCGCAGGACGTCGAGCGCCGCGCCCATCACCTGGGGCTGGCAGCGCAGGCAATAGGGATCCTGGATGCGCTCGTCGCCCACGAGGTGCGAGGCGCGGATGGCGGAGCCGGCCATCAGGCGGCGTAGTGAATGGGCGGCGTCGATCTGGCCGCGATGACGGCGCAGACTGTGGATGCGCGGATCGAAGGGCGCGTCCGAGCCACGCGCCGCGTCGGTCGACAGCGCGCCGGTGATCAACGCCGATCCGAAAACGGTTTCAGCCTCGAACAACCCGGCCAGCGCGTAGGCCGTCGAGAACTGCGTGCCGTTGAGCAGCGCCAAGCCCTCCTTGGGGCCCAGGCGCAGCGGCGCGAGCCCGGCGCGCGTCAACGCCTCGGCCGCGGGCACGACCGCGCCATCGACGACGAAGGCACCGACGCCGATCATCGCCGCGCTCATATGCGCCAGCGGCGCCAGATCGCCCGACGCGCCGACCGAGCCCTGACAGGGCACGACGGGCGTGAGTCCCTTCTCGAGCAGCGCTTCGAGCAGGCGCACGGTCTCCTCGCGCACGCCCGAGGCGCCCTGCGCCAGGCTGGCGAGCTTCAGCGCCATCATCAGGCGGGCCACAGCCACGGGCATCGGCGTGCCCACGCCAGCGGCGTGCGACAGCACGATGTTGCGCTGCAGGGCTTCGAGGTCGGCGGCTTCGATCCGCACGCTGGCGAGCTTTCCAAAGCCGGTGTTGACGCCATAGACCGGCGCGCCTTTGGCGACGATGGCCGACACCGTGCGCGCCGATCTCGCGATGGCTTCGAAAGCGGCGGGCGCGAGCGACACCGACGCGCCGCGATAGATCGCGCGCCAATCGGCCAGCGCGACCGCGCCGGGCGACAACACGATTGCGGCCATCCGCCCCTCCTTGCCTGTGACCTATATTATGTCTATACATAATCACATGTCCAGTGCCTCTCTCCACCAGCGGATTCTCGGCGACATCGAAGGCCGCATCCTGTCGGGCGCCCTGGCGCCCGGCGCGCGCATCCCGACTGAGCAGGAGCTGGCGGCGACCTATGGCTGCGCGCGCATGACCGTCAGCAAGGTGCTGACCATGCTGGCCAACGCCGGCCTGGTCGAACGGCGCCGCAAGGCCGGCACCTTCGTGCGCCAGCCCAGCTCGCAGGCCGCGATCCTCGAGATCCACGACATCAAGGCAGAGGTGCTGGCGCTCGGACAGGCCTATCGCTACGAGACGACGCGTCGAACGACGCGCGACGGCGATCGCGACTTCCCGGGAGGGCGCGGCGATGGACGCCTGCTCGAGGTCACCGGCCGCCATTTCGCGGGACGCAAGGTGTTCTGCCTCGAGGAGCGCCTGATCAATCTCAAGGCGGTGCCACAGGCCGAGGCGCAGGCCTTCATCGACGTGTCGCCCGGCCGCTGGCTGCTCGACACCGTGCCGTGGACCGAAGCGGAGCATCGCATCCACGCGAGCGGCGCCACCCGCGCCGAAGCCCGGTCTCTCGGCGTCTCCCCGGGTACCGCCTGCCTCGTCGTCGAGCGCCGCACCTGGCGCGGCAAGACGCCGATCACGCATGTTCGCCTACTCTACCCCGGCGATGCGCATCGGCTCGTGGCCCACTTCAAGCCGCTGCGGAAGTAAGGCCTTCGACGCGGATTTCCTCCGGATTTCACGTTCATTCGCGGCTAACGGGCATAGGCTTCCCTTGGCAACAACCGGGAGGAAGCAACCATGACGCAGCAGCAGACCCGCCGCAGCGTGGTCACGGCCTTGGGCGCAGTCGCCCTCGCGGCACCCGCTATCGCGCGGGCACAAACGCCGCCGGCATCCGCGCCCGCTGTCGCCGCGCCGGCCAGCACCATCACCAACCCGCCGCGCGATTTCGGTCCCGGCGGCGCGCCGACGACCTATTTCCGCGACCCCGACATGATCACGGTCGATCCGGCGTTCAACGGCATCACCCAGCCCAACGCCGCGATCGTGCGGCTGTGGACCGGCGCGCTGTGGTCGGAAGGCCCGGCGTGGAACGCGCAGGGCCGCTATCTGCTGTGGAGCGACATCCCCAACAACCGCCAGATGCGCTGGCTGGAGGACGATGGCCATGTCAGCGTCTTCCGCCTGCCCTCGAACAACAGCAACGGCAACAGCTTCGACTTCCAGGGCCGTCAGCTCTCCTGCGAGCACCTGACGCGTCGCGTCGTGCGCTACGAGCTCGACGGCTCGGTCACAGTGCTGGCCGACAATTACCAGGGCAAGCGGTTCAATTCGCCCAACGACATCGTGGCGCATCCCGACGGCAGCTACTGGTTCACCGATCCGCCGTATGGCGGCCAACTCTACGAGGGCACGCCCGACACGCCGGGCGGCCCGAGCAACCTGCGCGGCAAGCTGAAGCCGACCTTGGGCCAGCCGCCGGGCATGGGCTCGATGCGCCGCGAGCTGCCGACCAATTGCTATCGCATCGATCCCGGCGGCCGCGTCGATCTGGTGATCACCGAGGAGCAGGTGCCCGATCCCAACGGCCTGTGCTTCTCGCCCGACTTCACCAAGCTCTACGTCGCCAGCACCGGCAAGGGGCCGGGCGACACCGGTCCCGGCGGCAAGGGCGACATCCACGTCTTCGATGTCGGCAGCGACAACAAGCTGAGCGGCGGCAAGCTGTTCAGCGACTGCGTGGTCGACGGCATCAAGTGCGGCCCCGACGGGCTGCGCTGCGATGTCGACGGCAACGTCTGGTGCTCGAGCAACGCCGGCCGCAATCTCGGCTATAGCGGTGTCGTCGTGCGCGCCCCTGACGGCAAGCTGCTGGGCCGCGTCCGCCTGCCCGAGGTCTGCGGCAACATCTGCTTCGGCGGCCCCAAGCGCAACCGTCTGTTCATGGCCGCGAGCCAGTCGCTCTACGCCGTCTACGTCGGCACACAAGGCGCCGCGCCGGGCTAGGCACGCCTGTCACCCCGAGCAACGCGAGGGATCCAGGAAAGTCGCATGGATCCCTCGCTGCGCTCGGGATGACAGCTGTGTCCTTTCGATCGTACCGAGCGCCAGCGCTCGCTTGACTCTGCCCGACGGCGGATTGAGGCTCGCGCCAGCACGGCCAGCTCAATGCGCCGGCGGGTAGGGAGAGAGCGCTCATGACACGCGAGATCACCAGGCGCGACACGCTGATCGGCTTCACATCAGGCATGGGCTTGATCGCGGCGTCGGGCGCTAGCCTGGCGCAGGGCGCGCGCTTCAAGGAAGCGCCGATTCTGGCCGAGCGCGTGAAGTCCGGCGGCCTGCCGCCGGTCGAGCAGCGCCTGCCGAAGAACCCGCTGGTGGTGCCGACGGTCGAGCGCGTGGGCGAGTATGGCGGCACCTGGCGGCGCGCCTTCCTCGGCCCGGCCGACGCCAACAATTACGTGCGCGTGGTCTACGACGCGCTGTTCCGCTTCTCACCCGACGGCGCCAAGATCGAGCCCAAGATCGCCGCCGGTGCCGAACCCTCGGCCGATTTCAAGACCTGGACGATCAAGCTGCGCGAGGGCGCGCGCTGGTCCGACGGCGCGCCGTTCACGGCGGACGACATCCTGTTCTGGTACACCTACGTGCTGCTCAACAAGGAGCTGACGCCGAATCTGCCGGGCTGGATTCGCAATGCCGACGGCTCGGCCGCGCGGGTCGAGAAGGTCGACGCCACGTCGGTGCGTTTCACCTACGACAAGCCGGCGACGCTGTTCCTCACGGCGGTGGCCAACCAGGATGGCGCCGACCGCACCTTCGCGATGTTCCTGCCGGCGCACTACCTCAAGAAGTTCCATCCCGCGCTCGCGGACAAGGCCGAGATCGACAAGGCGGTTCAGGCGGCGGGCTTCAAGACCTGGGTCGAGCTGTTCGCCAACCGCAACGCGCCGCCGGAGAATCCCGAGCGTCCGACCATGGCCGCCTGGGTGCCGGCGACGCGCGCCAGCGATCCCGTCTTCACGCTGCGGCGCAATCCCTATTTCATCGGCGTCGACAGCGCCGGCAATCAGCTGCCCTATCTCGACGAGGTGCGCTTCACCTATTTCGCCGACGCCCAGGCGCTCAACCTCGCCGCCATCGCCGGCAATTTCGACATGCAGGAGCGCCATATCAACATGACCAACTACCCGGTGCTCAAGGAGCAGGAGCGCACCGGAAAGTATCGGGTCATCGCCTGGCCGACTTTCGGCGGCGCAGACGCGGTGATCGCCATCAACTCGACCTACACGGCCGATCCCGTGATGGGCAAGGTGATGGCGATGCGCGACTTCCGCGTCGCGCTGTCGCTCGCCATCAACCGCGACCAGATCAAGGAGAGCGTCTTCCTCGGCCTGGGCGAGGCGCGCCAGGGCGTGCCCGCGCCGTGGCATCCCTACTATCCCGGCGACGAGCACGCGAAGAAGTTCACCCAGTTCGATCGCGCCGAGGCCAACAAGCTGCTCGACAAGATCGGCCTCGACAAGAAGGACGCGGCGGGCATCCGCCTGCTGGCCAACGGCAAGCCGGCGACCATCGAGATCAGCGTCGTGCCCGCCTTCGGCGCCTGGCCCGACGTGGCGCTGCTGGTGTCCAAGGACTGGGAGGCCGTCGGCATCAAGACCATCGTGCAGATCCGCGAGCGCGCGCTGCACTTCAAGATGAACGAGAGCAACGAGCTGATGTCGGAGGTGTGGAACGAGGACACCAGCGCCTTCCCCTACACCGGCAACGCCAAGGCCGATCCGCGCAACGCGCCGATCCTGACCATCGGCCCGCTGTGGCGCCGCTGGTTCGCCACCCAGGGCAAGGAGGGCATGGAACCGCCGCCGGAGATCAAGCGCATCGTCGAGATCGTCGATCGCGCGCGCACCGTCGGGCCGGACGAGCAGGTCAAGCTGTCACAGGAGCTCTATCGCATCTGGGCCGACCAGCTCTACGAGATCGGCACCATCGGGCTGACGCCCATGGTGCAGGGCGTGGTGGTCACCAATGTGAAGTTCCGCAACGTGCCGACGACCCTGGGCAACGACTGGCCGCTGCGCAGCCCCGGCAACGCCAGGACCGAGCAGTTCTTCCTGGCGAAGTGATGCGTCCCTGTTCCGTCGCCCTGAGCGAAGCGAAGCGTAGTCGAAGGGCCTTGCCTCAACAGGCTGGCCTGCGTTGTCGAGACAAGGTCCTTCGACTTCGCTGCGCTCCGCTCAGGACGACGGGTTTGTAGCGATGGCCCTCTACATCCTCCAGCGGCTGATGCTTCTGCCGCTGCTGATGCTGGCGTATTCCTTCGTCATCTTCGTCATCATCCAGGCGCCGCCGGGCGATTTTCTGACGGCCTATGTGGCGACCTTGGCCTCCTCGGGCTCGTCGATGTCGGCCGAGCAGGTCGAGGCGCTGCGCCAGCAATACGGCCTCGATCAGCCGATGATCGTGCAGTACTGGCTGTGGCTGAAGCACCTGTTCAAGGGCGATTTCGGCCTGTCCCTGGAGTATCAGCGACCCAACGCCGATCTGATCGGCGAGCAGCTCGGGCTGACCATCGCGCTGGCGCTGTTCTCCTTCGTGCTGACCTGGGCGTTGGCGATCCCGGCCGGCATCTACTCCGCGACGCATCCCCGCTCGCTGATCGACCACGCGCTGACGGTGATCAACTATGTCGGCGTCGCGACGCCGAACTTCATGCTGGCGCTGATCCTGATGTGGGGCGCCTTCGCCTATTTCGACATCAGCGTCACCGGCCTGTTCTCGCCGGAATACGCCGACGCGCCGTGGAGCGTCGCGCGGGCGCTGGACTTGCTCAAGCATATCTGGCTGCCGGCGCTGGTGCTGGGCATCGCCGGCACGGCGCGTCTGAGCCGCATCATGCGCGCCAACCTGCTCGACGAGCTCAACAAGCCCTATGTCGTCACGGCGCGCGCCAAGGGCATGAAGGAATGGCGGCTGGTGCTGCGCTATCCCGTCCGCCTCGCCTTCAATCCGCTGATCAGCACCATCGGTTGGTACCTGCCGGCGCTGTTCTCCGGCAGCCTGATCGTGGCGACGGTGATGAACCTGCCCAATATCGGCCCGCTGCTGCTGCGCGCGCTGGTGAACCAGGACATGTACCTCGCCGGCGGCATCCTGCTGATCTACTCCTTCCTCACCGTCGTCGGCACCCTGCTGTCGGACATCCTGCTGGCGCTGGTCGATCCGCGCATCCGCGTGGAGTCCTAGGATGGCCGACGTCGCGGGCTCGAAGGCCGAGGACCGGATCGCCGTCGCGTCGAACTGGCGGCTGGTGTGGTGGCGCTTCCGCCGTCATCACCTGGCGATGGTGAGCGCCGGGCTGCTGATCTTTCTCTACCTGATCGTCCTGGTGCCCGGCTTCTTCGCGACCCAGGACCCGGAGCGCACCGACGCGCGCCAGGCCTTCATCCCGGTGCAAACGGTGCGCCTGTTCGACGACGGCAAGCTCTCGCCCTGGGTGCCGGCGATCGTCGGCAAGCGCAATCCCGTGACCCTGCGCATGGAGTGGAGCGCCGATCCGCAGCGCAAGGTGCCAGTGAAGTTCTTCGCCTCGGGCTACCGCTACAAGGTGCTCGGCCTGTTCACCGCCGACCTGCATCTGCTGGTGCCCGCCGATCCGCAGCAGCGCGTCTTCCTGCTGGGCTCCGACCGGCTGGGCCGCGATCAGTGGTCGCGCATCATGCACGGCACGCAGACATCGATGACGGTGGGCCTGGTCGCGGTGCTGCTGAGCGTCATCCTCGGCGTGCTCTTGGGCGGCATCTCCGGCTATGTCGGCGGCAAGACCGACTCGGTGATCCAGCGCCTGATCGAGCTGCTGCAATCGGTGCCGACGATTCCCATCTGGCTGGCGCTGTCGGCGGCGCTGCCGCGCGACTGGACGCCGATCCAGGTCTTCTTCGCCATCACCGTGATCCTCTCGCTGGTCGGCTGGACGACCTTGGGACGCGAGGTGCGCGGCCGATTCCTGGCGCTGCGCGAGGAGGATTTCGTGCTCGCCGCGCGGCTGGCCGGCTGCTCCCGCATGCGCATCATCGTGCGCCACATGGTGCCGACCTTCACCAGCCACATCATCGCCACCAGCTCGCTGGCGATCCCCGTGATGATCATCAACGAGACCTCGCTCTCCTTTCTCGGCCTGGGCATCCGTCCGCCGGCGATCAGCTGGGGCGTGCTGCTGCAGGAGGCGCAGAACATCCAGACCTTGGCGCTGGCGCCCTGGCTGTTGATCCCCGGCCTGGTCGTCATCGTCGCGGTGCTAGCCTTCAACCTTGTGGGAGATGGGCTGCGTGACGCCGCCGACCCCTATAGCCACTGAGCCGCTGCTTCAGGTGCGCGACCTGCGCGTGTCTTTCGCGCTCGACGAGGGCCTGGTGCGCGCCGTCGACGGCACCAGCTTCGACGTCATGCCCGGCCAGGTGCTGGGCGTGGTCGGCGAGAGCGGCTGCGGCAAGAGCGTGACCATGCGCGCCATCCTGCAGCTGGTCGACAGGCCCGGCCGCATCACGTCGGGCGAGATCCGCTTCCGCCGCGACGGCGAGGTGGTCGACATCGCCCGCCTGCCGCCGCGCGGCGCGGTCATGCGCGACATCCGCGGCGGCGAGATCGCGCTGATCCCGCAGGAACCGATGGCCGCCTTCAGCCCGGTGCACACGGTGGGTGAGCAGATCGTCGAGGCCATCCTGCTGCACAGCCATCGCTGGGGCGAGAAGAAGATCAGCCGCCGCGATGCGCGCGACATCACCGTCGGCCTGTTCCGCGATGTCGGCATCTCGATGCCGGAGCAGCGCGTCGACGCCTATTCTTGGCAGCTCTCCGGCGGCCTGCGTCAACGCGCGATGATCGCCATGGCGCTGTCGTGCAAGCCGCGCCTGCTGATCGCCGACGAGCCGACCACCGCGATCGACGTCACCACCCAGGCCCAGGTGCTGGGCCTGCTGCGCGACCTGCAGGCGAAGTACGACACCGCCATCATCTTCATCACCCACGATCTGGGCGTGATCGCCCAGATGGCAAGCTATGTCGTGGTGATGTATCTCGGCCGCGTCATGGAGCAGGGCCCGGTCGACGACATCTTCCATGCGCCCAAGCATCCCTACACCCGCGCCCTTCTGCGCTCGATCCCCGGCCTGTCGGGACAGACCCGCGTCGCCTTGCCGGTGATCAGCGGCGCCCTGCCGCATCCCTTCAACCGGCCGGCCGGCTGCCCATTCCATCCGCGCTGCCCCGACGCGATGGAGCGCTGCGCCGCCGCAGTGCCCAGCTTGCTGCCGGTGACGCCAAACCAGCTCGCCAGCTGCTTCCTGCACCATGACGAGGCGGAGCCGTCATGAGCGAGGCCGCCGTCCAACCGTTGCTCGAGGTTTGGGGCCTTAGAAAGTTCTTCCCGATCAGCAAGGGCTTCCTGCGCCGCGTCGTGGGCCACGTGCGCGCTGTCGACGGCGTCGACTTCACCGTCAACGAAGGCGAGACCTTGGGCCTGGTCGGCGAGAGTGGCTGCGGCAAGACCACGGCCTCGCGCTGCATCCTGCGCGCCATCGATCCGACGGGCGGCGAGATCCTCTACCGCACGCGCGATGGCCGCACCGTCGATCTCGCCAGCCTGAAGCCCGGCGAGCTGCGGCCGCTGCGCGCCGAGATCCAGATGATCTTCCAGGATCCGTTCGGCTCGCTCAATCCACGCATGACCTTGCTCGACAATGTCGGCGAGCCGCTGCTAGTCAACGGCGTGACCAGCCGGGCCGAGCGCACTGAGCGCGTCGCCGAGCTGTTGCGCCTCGTCGGCCTGCGGCCGGAGTTCATGCATCGCTTCCCGCACGCCTTCAGCGGCGGCCAGCGTCAGCGCATCGGCATCGCCCGCGCGCTCGCTACCAATCCGCGCCTCGTCGTCGCCGACGAGCCGGTCTCGGCGCTCGATGTCTCGGTGCAGGCGCAGGTGCTCAATCTGCTGCTCGAGCTGCAGGCGCGGCTGAAGCTCACCTTCCTGTTCGTGGCGCACGATCTGTCCGTGGTGCGCCACATCTCCGATCGCATCGCGGTCATGTATGTCGGCCAGCTCGTCGAGCTGGCGCCGACTGACGCGCTGTTCGGCCAGCCCCGGCATCCCTACACCGCGGCCCTGATGCGCTCGGTGCCGGTGGCCGATCCGCGCGTGCGCGGTCAGGACACCATTCTCGGCGGCGAGGTGCCGAGTCCCGCCGCGCCGCCGTCGGGCTGCTACTTTCATCCGCGCTGCCGTTTCGCGCAGGATCGCTGCCGCGTCGAGGCGCCCGCGCTGCGCGAGATCGCGCCCGGCCATTTCAGCCGCTGCCACTTCGCCGGCGAACTCACACTCTGACGTCGGGGCGCCGCACTCTATACTGTGTCCACAGGACATCAAGGAGAGCCAGCGATGCGCGTCGGCGTTTTCTACTTTCCCACGGATTACGGCATCCACACCGCCGAGCTGGCACGGGCGCTCGAGGATCGCGGGTTCGACTCGCTGTTCGTCTGCGAGCACACGCATATCCCGGTCAGCCGGCGCACGCCCTTCCCCGGCGGCGGCGAGCTGCCCAAGCGCTACATCCACACGCACGATCCGTTCGTCGCGCTGTCCTTCGCCGCGGCGGCGACCCGCAAGCTGCTTCTCGGAACCGGCGTCGCCCTGATCCCGCAGCGCGATCCCATCATCACCGCCAAGAGCGTCGCCAGCCTCGACCACATGTCGAACGGCCGATTCGTCTTCGGCATCGGCGGTGGCTGGAATGTCGACGAGATGGAGAATCACGGTGCGCGCCACGCGACGCGCTTCAAGCTGATGCGCGAGCGCGTGCTGGCGATGAAGGAGATGTGGACCAAGGACGAAGCCTCGTTCCACGGCGAGATGGTCGATTTCGATCCGCTGTGGTGCTACCCCAAGCCCAAGCAGCGGCCGTACCCGCCGATCCTGCTGGGCGGCGAGAGCGACCACACCTTGCGCCGCGTCGTCGAGTTCTGCGACGGCTGGTTCCCGCGCCCGCGCGGCTTCGTCGCCAAGGAAGGCGTCGCGCGGCTCAAGGCCATGGCCGAGAAGATGGGCCGCGATTTCTCGACCTTGTCGATCACCGTCTTCGCGGCGCCGCACGACGCGGCGGCGTTGGCCGACTACGCGCAACACGGCATCCAGCGCGCGCTGCTGGCGGTGCCGGATCTCGATCGCGACGGCATCCTGGCCGCGCTCGACAAGCTGGCGCCGCTGGCGGCGGCACACCCGTCCTGAACGTTGCGAGCGGCGCGCCTGGGGGTATGCTGCCGCCGCTCAAGCCTGCCTCCATCCGGAAGGAAGCCACCATGATCGACCTGCACTACTGGCCCACGCCCAACGGCAAGAAGGTCACGATCCTGCTCGAGGAATGCGGCCTGCCTTACAAGATCGTCCCGGTGAATATCGGCCGCGGCGACCAGTTCACCGACGCGTTCCTCGAGATGAACCCCAACCACCGCATGCCTGTCATGGTCGACCATGCGCCCAAGGACGGCGGCAAGCCGCTGGCCATCTTCGAGTCGGGCGCGATCATGATGTACATCGCCGAGAAGGCCGGGAAGTTCTACCCGCAGGACGTCCGCACCCGCTACGACGTGAACCAGTGGCTGATGTGGCAGATGGCCAACCAGGGTCCGAAGTCGGGCGAGTGCGGCCATTTCCGCCGCGTCGACCAGGCCAAGGACGGCGACCAGACCTACGCCATCCGGCGCTTCACCGACGAGGTCAACCGGCTCTACGGCGTGCTCAACAATCGACTCTACAAGCACAAGTATCTGGCCGGCGATCAGTACACGATCGCCGACATGATCTGCTACCCGTGGACCATCAACTGGAAGTTCCAGGGCCAGGACATCGAGGAGTTCCCCTACTTCAAGCGCTGGTTCGAGGAATTGGGCGCACGGCCGGCGGTGCAGAAAGGCATGGCGGTGGGCGCCGATCTTGCGACCGACAACGCCAATCTGCCGCCCGAGGAGCAGGCCCGCCGGGCCAAGATGCTCTACAACCAGCGCGCCCGGCCGGTGAAAGTGGCGTAGCCGCGCCCGGGCTGTTGCGCTTGCCAGCGGTAAAGCTCAGAATAATGGGTTGGTGTTCTCGCAAAACGTGTGGAAAACATTTTGCTTGCAACCTGATATAACTATGCCAGGATGCGGTGCCTTTCGATGTGGCCGCGACTCTCCTCGCGCGGATTCTGTGGCAAAATACGGGCGCCGGGCCCCCGACCGGCGCCCGATATTTTTTGCGTTATAAGTGTAATTTCTGTGTCATGGTGCGACCGAGGGCGGTCTCTTTGGTCCAAGAGGCAAAGTCGTATCCGGCTGTGGATTGACAACGCTTCAATGTGTGACGGGCGCGGCGTTGGCACTCGCGCTCTTGCCGGCCAAGGAATGGATCGCGAGGTGATCCGACACCGCTTGCAATCCCGGTAACGGCTTGCCGTCAGCGGCGGCCCGGCAGACCGCGACGATCGCCGGCAGCACGTCGCGTTGCAGGTCGTGGCCTTCGACCAGCCAGCGCCCCATCCAGCGTTCGAGGTCGGCCGGTGGTCCGCCGGGCCAGGATCTGCCCAATTGGTATCGGATCGCCTTGCGCCAGCGCGATGACACCCTGACGCCGTCTGACGCATGCCGCGCGGCGGGCTGGGACGGTGGCGGCGCCGTCGTCTCGACCGGCACCGGCTTGGCCGGATCCGCCGGATAGCGATGCCGCGCCCGGCGGCCGACCCGCTGGACCTGTTCCCAGTGGATCACCGAGAGGTAGTCCTGCCCTTCGACGGTAAAGATGCGCACCAGCCCGCGCGCCACCAATTCGTCGATCAGGCCGCGAATTGCGGCTTCGTCGATCGAATCGCCGGGAAACACCTGCATGCGGATGGTGCGCGGCCTGAGCGGCTGCACGCCGTGATCGTCGGCGAAGTTCCACAGGCCAAGGAACAGCAGGCGAGTTGTCATCGAGCAGTCGATGACGGCCTCCCAAGTCCAGAAGTCGGTGGGCAGGTTGCGGTCGCGGGCCATGACGAGCTCCAATCGAAAAGACTGGAGCAGGTGTACAGAATAAATTCACCAGCTCCTATTTCCGCGCCTACGGCGCGCCTATCCGAGCATCCGTTGCTTGTGGCACAGGGCTTTCTCTTGCCGCTGCGGCGGACATCCCCTCGCCCAGCGAACCGCAATAGCGGGGAGCACGCCATGCGCGACCGCTCTTCGGGCCGTCGGCAAGGCGACCGTTAGCCCGCCTGTCGGTTCGCTACTGGCGCACCACGTCGAGCACGGCCTGACGCAGCTCGTCGGCCATCTTGGCGACCTCGGTCCGGCCATCGCCGCTCTGAAACGACGGCCCGACCATGGCGAAGACATAGTGGCTGGCGCCATCGGCCATCGGCACCACCATGTAGCGCGCCTCGGTCGTGCGCAGCGAGGCCTCGCAGGTGGTGAACAGGCGCGCGACCCGCTGCGAGCGCGGGTCCGCGGTGGTGCCCGACTCGAAGCGTCCGCTGCCGCAGGCGCGTCGGTCGGCGGCGATGATGGTGCCGGCGATGGCCGAAGCGCTGAGCCCGCTTTGCGCTGGCACGATATCCAGCGCACCGGTCAGCAGGTCGGAGCGCCATGTCAGGTCGGCGCGCACTGATTGCGGGAGATCGCGGTCGATCGCCTCGCGCTCGCTCATCGGCCGGAACCCCTGCATCGCCGGCGTGGCGAGGATCGCCGACAGGGTGCGCGCCGCCTCGACGCGCTGCTGCGCCGTGCTCTGCGGCCACAGTCGTCGCGGGTTGGCCGGCGGCGGCGCCGATGACGGGGTCGGCTGGGCTGAGGGCTGCGCCGGTCGCGGATCCGCCGGCTGCGGCACGGTGACCGGTCCCGGCCGATCTGTCCCCGACTGCGGCGGTCGCGGTTGGGCTGGAGCGGACGCCAGCTGGTTTCGCGTGCAGCTGATCAGCACGGTCAGCGCCGCGTTGGTGCCCAGCAGGCTGAACTGAAAGCGGTCGTTACCCGTCGCCATGGTCAGCTGATTGCCACGGCGGAACAGGTCGAACAGGGCGCTTTGCGCCGCCAGCTCGCCGACGAAGAACTGTCTGTTGATCGCCTTGGCCTGCACCACGCCGGCGCTGACGCCATCGACGCTCAGCGAGACCGTGTAGGTCTGGTTGACGTTGAGATTCCAGCTCGTGTTGCTCCAGCCGATACGCCACGTGTAGTTATCGGAGATGGCGAAAAACATCGAGATGCCGCTCTGATACGCCGTGCTCATGGCGCAATGCGAGAAGCGGCCGGTGTTGTCGTTGGTGTAGGCGGCGCCCTTCCAGTTGCCACTCTGGAACTGGGTGCCGTTGACCAGCTCGGCGCGCGCGGCGCCGCCGGTCATCAATGCCACGGCAAATGCCAAGGCCCCAAACAGACGCATTGTGGTTCCGTCAAACGCGCAAAGGTCCTTCCGTCGCACTGTACCCGCGGCCATCGCGCGCTTCAATGAATCAGGCGCCGAAGCGCGGCGTGAAGCCCCCGCCCTTGTGATCGACGCGGCAGACGAAGGGCGCGCCGAAATGCGCCGGCATCAACAGCGCGCCCGACCCGGCGCAGTCCTCTAGCACCTGGCGGCGGCTCTTGCGCGCGTTGACCTGGTCGGCGCAGGCGAAGCTGTTCCACTCCGGGTGATAGACCTGGATGGCGTGATGCAGGATGTCACCGCAAAACAGCGCCTTCTGGCCGCGCGAGGCGAGGTTGATCGCCACCGTGCCGGGCGTATGGCCGGGCCGCGGATCGAGCGAGAGGTGCTCATCGAGCGTGTGCGCGCCGTCGACCATCTGCGACAGCCGCGCCTCGACGACCGGCAGAACGCTGTCACGGAACGAGCCCTGGTTGACCGGGCCGGTGGTGGGATCGCTGTCGAGCTTGAGGTAATGGTCGTAATCGGCGCGGCTGAAGACGTATTTCGCATTGGGGAAGGTCGGCACCCAGCGGCCGTTCTCCAGCCGCGTGTTCCAGCCGACATGGTCCATGTGCAGGTGGGTGCACATCACGATATCGACCTGCTCCGGCTTCACGCCGGCGGCCGCCAGCCGCTCCAGATAGGGCGTGTTCATCATGTCCCACATCTTGCGCAGCGGGCGCGGCTTATGATTGCCGACGCAGCCGTCGATCAGGATGCGCTTGCCGCCCACGGTGATCAGCCAGCTATGCACGCTGAGCTTGATCATGCCGCTCGCCGGATCGAAATGGTCGGGCAGCATCCAGTCGCGATGCTTGTCGACGATCTCCGGCCGCCAGTCGGAAAAGAACCGCGCCGCGTCGAAGTTCGGCTCGTAGGTTTCCTCGATGCGCGTGACCGTCGCGTCGCCGATCTTCACCGCGTTCATTGCGTCCCTCCCATGCGTGATGCTCGTTGCCTCGATCCTAGCGCGTACGCCGGGTCGCGATACACTGTCTTGCGAAACAACGAGGGAGAGCGCCCATGCCGTTGCCGGCCGATGTCGATACCACCAGCCCGAAATATCTCCGAGACAAGTACGCCATCGTCGGCGTCGGCGAGACGACCTATACCCGCGGCTCCGGCATCACGACGCGGGCGCTGGGAAGCTGGGCGGTGCGCAACGCCATCGCCGACGCCGGTCTGAAGCCCTCCGACATCGATGGCATGCTGTCCTACCAGTCCGGCGATTCGACCTTCGGGCCGTTCATCGCCGGCGATCTCGGCATCCGCCTCAACTTCTACATGGACGTCTTCGGCGGCGGTTCCTCGACCGAGGCGCTGTGCGGCATGGCGATCGGCCTGATCGAGGCCGGCATGTGCAAGACCGTGGTGATCTTCCGCGCCATGAACGGCTTCTCGCAGGTCCGTATCGGCGGCACCGGCGCGCGCGCCGCCGCACCGGTCCAGGGCGACATGCTGCACGGCCGCGCCTATGGCTGGCAGAGCGCCGGCCAGATGTTCAGCCTCAGCTTCATGCGCCACATGCACGATTACGGCACGACGCCGGCGCAGGTGGCGCATGTGAAGGCGATCCACAGCGAGCACGCCGGCAACAACCCCAAGGCCTATTACAAGGAGCGCGTCACGGTCGACGACGTGCTCAACAGCCGCATGATCTGCAAGCCGCTGCATTTGCTCGATTGCTGCGTCGAGACCGACAACGGCACGGCGATCATCATCACCTCGGCCGACCGCGCCAAGGATTGTAAGCACACGCCGGTGCTGATCAGGGGTGTCGTCGGCCGCTGCAACAAGCCGCGCATGGACATGCACTATCAGTGCGGCCCGATCTCGACCGTGGCCGGCCATTACGCCAAGGACATCCTGTGGCCCAACGCCGGCGTCGGGCCGCAAGATGTCGACATCACCGGCTCCTACGACGCCTTCACCTTCACCACCATGCTGCAGCTCGAGGATTACGGCTTCTGCAAGAAGGGCGAAGGCGGGTACTACGTCAGCGACGGCACGATGCGGCTGGGCGGCAGGCGGCCTAACAACACGAGCGGCGGCCATCTCTGCGAGGGCTACACACACGGCGTGAACATGGTGGTCGAGAACGTGCGCCAGCTCCGGCACGACGTCGACGACTCCTGTCCCATCGGACCCGACGGCAAGCGCCAGCACACCTACGACTACCGGCCGGGCGGCTGCCGCCAGGTGAAGAACGTCGAGGTCAGCGCCAATCTCGGCTGGGCGATGCCCGGCACGGGCTCGGCGATGGTCATGCGGCGCGGCGCCTGAGGGAGGAACGCACCATGGCCATCTCCGCCACCTATCTCGGCATGCCGCTGGAGATCAACGATCTCGACGTTGAGAACCTCGCCTACTTCAAGCACTGCGCGGCGCACGACTTCCACCTGCAGCGCTGCGATGCCTGCGGCCTGCTGCGCTATCCGCCGACTACCGGCTGCCCGTTCTGCGCCCACGCCAAGTCGACCTGGACGCGGGTCGAGGGCAAAGGCGCGGTGCACTCCTACTCCGAGGTGCACCACGCCATCCAGCCGGCGTTCAAGCAGTTCACGCCCTACCTGATCCTGCTCGTCGACCTCGACACGCAGAAGGGCAAGCCTACCGAGCATCACGCGCTGCGCGTCGTCGGCAATCTCGCGACGCCCGACGGCAAGCTGGCGCCGCCTGACATGGTCAAGCGCGTCGGTGTCGGCAGCCGCATGCGCATGGTCTTCGCCGACGTGGCGCCCGGCCTGTCGATCCCGCACTGGACGATCGACGAGACAGCGCAGCAACCGGCGAAGCCATGGCGCTATCCGGAGTGACGCCAAAAACGTCATCCTGAGCGGAGCCGCGCGACGCGCGGCGCAGTCGAAGGATCGCCTCGGGCGAGTCTCGGGCGAGGAGATCCCTTGCATACGCTCGGGATGACGGAGGGCTCAGGCGATGCTCTGCGGCACGCGCAGCGGGATGCGCAGATAGCGCGTGCCGTTGGCGTCCGGCGGCGGCAGCCGACCGGCACGAATGTTGACCTGGATCGACGGCAGCAGCAGGACCGGTGCCGCCAGCGTCGCATCGCGCCGCTGGCGCATCGCCACGAATGCCGCCTGATCGACGCCGTCGCGCACGTGCACGTTGTTGCGGCGCTGCTCGCCCACGGTGGTCTCCCACGCATAGGCGTCGCGCCCGGGCGCCTTGTAGTCGTGGCACATGAACAGACGGGTTTCAGCCGGCAGCGACAGCAGGCGCCGGATCGAGGCATAGAGCGTCGCGGCGTCACCGCCAGGGAAGTCGGTGCGCGCCGTGCCATAGTCAGGCATGAAGATCGTGTCGCCGACGAAGACGGCGTCGCCCACGCGATAGGCGACATCCGCCGGCGTGTGACCCGGCAGATGCATCACCTCGATCTCCAGTCCACCCAAATTCAGCCGCTCGCCGTCGCGCACCAGCCGGTCGAACTCCCGTCCCTCGCCGCCAACATCGGCGGCGTCGAACACAGGCGCGAAGACGCGCTGCACGTCGCGGATGTGCTCGCCGATCACGACGGCGGCGCCGGTGCGCGCCTTGAGGTACTGCGCGGCGCTCAAATGATCGGCATGCGCGTGGGTCTCGAGAATCCAGTCGACCCAATCGCCACGTTCGGCGACCCGGGCGAGAAGCCGGTCGGCGGAACCGGTCGACACCTTGCCGGCGCGATGGTCGTAGTCGAGGACCGGATCGATGATCGCGGCCCGGCCGGTCACCGGATCGGCGACCAGATAGCTGACGGTGAACGTCGCCTCGTCGAAGAAGACCTCGATGTCGGGTCGTGGCGTCATCTGTCATGTCTCCAAGGTGGATGCTTGACCTATGTATTAGCTATTGCTAAATTAGCAATACCTTAACTACAGAAGTGACAATGGCGACAGCGGCAACCCGCATCGACGCAGAGGCGCTGGAAAGCAAAGCCGCGGAGGTCGCCGATATTCTGCGCGCGCTGGCCAACGATCGGCGCATGCTGATCCTGTGCCGGCTCGTGGAGGAAGGCGAAGCGACGGTCGGCGCCCTGGCGACGGACGTCGGCCTATCGCAATCGGCCCTCTCCCAGCACCTCGCCCGCATGCGCGACGAAGGCATCGTCACCTTCCGCCGCGAGTCGCGGACGATCTGGTACCGGATCGCCGATCCCCGCATCGGCACGCTGCTGTCGACGCTGTACCGGCTCTATTGCCGCGACTGAACCTAGCGCTTGAAAGGATCGACCATGGCACTTCCCACCATCAACCCGCAGGCGGCCAGGCGGCTCATCGACCAGGGCGCCATCCTTGTCGATATCCGCGAGCTCGACGAGCACCGGCGCGAACGCGTCCCGGGCGCGCGGCATGAAGCGCTGTCGCGACTGGCGGCGATCGACGCCGGCGAGGCGCGGGCCATTGTTTTCCATTGTCGCTCCGGCGCGCGTACCCAGGCCAACGCGCAGCGACTGGCCGAGGCCGCGACCTGCGATGCCTACATCCTTGAAGGCGGCATCGAGGCGTGGAGGAAAGCCGGGCTGCCCGTGGCGGCTGACCGCTCCCAGCCGATCGAGATCATGCGCCAGGTCCAGATCACGGCGGGCGGCCTGGTGGTGCTCGGCGCGGTACTGGCCGTGACCGTGGCGCCGGCCTTCATCGCCCTTTCCGCCGTCGTCGGCGCCGGCCTCGTGTTCGCGGGCGTCAGCGGCTGGTGCGGCATGGCCAAGCTGCTGGCCCTGATGCCGTGGAACCGGGCGTCGAGAGGCGCCGCGGCATGATCGCGGCGTTGGCCCCGGCGGCGCTGGCGCTCGGCTCCGGTGTCGCCATCGGCGTTGTTCTGGCGCTTATTGGCGGCGGCGGGTCGATCCTCGCCGTGCCGCTGCTGGTCTATCTCGTCGGCATGTCCTCGACCCACGTGGCGGTCGGCACCGCCGCGCTGGCCGTCGCCGCCAACGCCACCGTCGGTCTCGGGCTGCACGCCCGGCGCACGCGCGTCCACTGGCCCTGCGCGGCGGTGTTCAGCGTCGCCGGCGTCGGCGGCGCGCTTCTCGGCGCCGCCATCGGCAAGGCGACGGACGGCCAGAAGCTGCTGGCACTCTTCGGCCTTGTCATGATCGTGGTCGGCGCGCTGATGCTGCGATCGAAGCCGGCCGGCGGCGACGATGTCTGGCTCACACGTGAAAGCGCTCCCCGCCTGGTGCCGCGCCTCGTCGGCCTGGGCGCCGGCGTCGGCCTGCTGTCGGGCTTCTTCGGCATCGGCGGCGGCTTCCTGATCGTGCCGGGACTGATGATGGCGACGGGCATGAGCCTGGCGGCCGCCACCAGCGCCTCGCTCGTCGCGGTCGCCGCCTTCGGTCTGGCCTCGGCATCGAGCTACGCCTGGTCCGGCCTGATCGACTGGCCCATCGCCGGCCTGCTGATCGCCGGCGGCGTGGTCGGCGCGATGCTGGGCGCCCGCGCCAACGCCATCCTCGCGCGTCACAAATCGACCCTGACCCGGGTGTTCGCCGGCTTCGTCATCGCCGCAGGCCTCTATGTCAGCGCGCGGGGTCTCCTCACGCTCTACGGCTGATCCCCGCTCAGGCGATACCGCCGTCCACCTGGATGTTCGATCCCGTGGTGAACGAGGAGGCGTCGCTCGCCAGGTAGAGCGCGGCAGTGACGATCTCCTCGGGCTGGCCGCTGCGCTTGAGCGCGGCGCTGCTGTTCTTCTTGTGCTCCTCCGGCCAGGCGTCGGCGATGTCGGTGAGGAAGCGGCCGGGCGAGATGGTGTTGACCCGCACCTTGGGGCCGAACTCGAAGGCGAAGCCCACGGTCATCGCGTTCAGCCCCGCCTTGGCGCCGGCATAGGGGATGATCTGCGGCCTGGGGCGCAGCGCGCCGACGCTGCTGACATTGATGATGCAGCCACCGTCGCCCTTGACCATGCGGCTGCCGACCAGCGCGTTGAGCCGGAACGGGCCCTTGAAGTTCAGCGAGATCACGCGGTCGAAAAGCTGCTCGCTGGTCTCGACCGAGGACGGCACGATCGGCGAGCTGCCGGCGTTGCACACCAGGATGTCGACCTTGCCGAAGGCGCCATAAGCCGCGTCGACCAGCCCGTCGAGCTCCTCCCAACGCGCGACGTTGCAGGCATAGGGCAGCGCGCGGCGGCCCATCGCGCGCACCTCGGCGGCGACCTTCTCGCAGGACTCCATCTTGCGGCTGGTGATGACGACATCGGCGCCGCGCTCGGCGAAGGCCAGCACCATCTGCCGGCCCATGCCGCGGCTGCCGCCGGTGACGAGCGCCACCTTGCCGGTGAAATCGAACAGGTCCTTCTTCACGTCTCGCTCCCTTGTGCGCGGCCGCCGGTGCGGTACCCTAGCACCCATCGCGACACCCCAGTTTCGCCGGGAGGAAACCATGGCCTACACGCTCGAGGAATTCTGCGGCGACGCCCACGCCGCGCTGAAGGGTACGCCCGGCCGCGACGGCCGCGAGAAGGTGCGCGTGCTGCTGGAGAAGCTGCTGGCCAACAAGGACTTCGTCGACAAGGCCGTGGGCCCCGACGCACCCAAGGGCCGCACCACGCTCTACGAGGACAAGGAGCTGGGCTTCGTCGTGCTGGGCCACGTCAACAACGGCGCGCACAAATCGCCACCACACGACCACGGCCCGTCCTGGGCGGTGTACGGCCAGGCGGTCAAGCACACCGACATGACGGTGTGGCGCCGCCTCGACAAGGGCGACGGCGCCGGCCCGGCCGAGCTGGAGGCGGTGAAGACCTATCGCCTCGAGCCCGGCCATGCCGGTTGCTACGACGTCGGCGACATCCACTCCATCGATTATCCCGACGGCTCGCGCTTCGTGCGCGTCACCGGCCGCGACCTCGACTACGTCCAGCGCCTGAAATACGACCTGGCGCAGAAGAAGGCGCTGGTGATCGAGAGCGCGTCGGCCTCGGGCTGATCAACTTGTTCCAGCCGCCGTCTTGGGCGACGGCGCGGGCGGGCTCACCTGCCGCCGCGCCGTGAGCGGCGCGTTGCGGATGGCACTGAGATCGATCTCCGGCATCTTCACGTCGAGCCGCCGCACGACGCCGTTGGCCAGCTCGTTGTAGCGATCGAAGCGACGGCGAAGGCGACCGCGCCAGGCCGGCTCGCCGCCATTGGCGTGCAGCTCATAAACGGATTCGCGGTGGTCGAGGGCGGAACCGACATGGTCCCACGCCAGTTGCAACAAGGCCGCACGCTGCGCCGCCGAATAGCCACCGCCGCCGAAGGACTCCTCCAGTCCGCGGGCGAGCGCGGGATCGGCGAGATCCCTGTCAGTGGGGGCGACCACCAGCGACGAGCCCGGCAGGATGCGCAGGATTTCGCTCATGCGCGGACGCGCGCGTAGCATCGCCAGGCTGCCGACCGAAACGTGACTGTGGTTCGGCGCATAGTAGCCCTCCGGCGTGATCTCGGGGTCGAGCTCGGCGGCGGTCTGGCAACTCTTCACCGTCTGCGCGTCGGTGATGAGATCGATCAGGTACTCGATGGTCGGGTCATGCGCGGCCAACCCCATCGCATGGGTGCACGCGAGCGCAAGGCCGAGCGTGAACTCCGCCTTGGCGAGCCAGCAATAGAGTTGATGCCAGAACAGCCAACGCGCCACCGGCTCCGCTGAAGGTTCGGTCAGGAAGACGCGGTTCCAGGGGATCAGGACATCGTCGAGCCACATCTGGCCGTCGAGCTCGTCGAAGCGATTGCTGAGCGGCGCCGAGAACGGACTATCGTCGCGCGCTGACCGTTTGCGGCAGATCACGGTGACGCCGGGTGCATTCACGGCGACGACGAACGACGCGCGATGACCATCGAGATCGATGCCGTTATGGGCGCCGATATAGACATCCTCGGCATAGGCGGGACTGGTATGCATGCCGATCTTGCCGCGAAGCACCAGACCGGCGTCGGTACGCTCTACGATGTTGAGCGCGCCGCGTTCCGCGGGATCTTCCCGCATTCGATAGCCGATCGGGGCGGCGCCCGCGGCGAAGGTCAGGAACCGGCCGGTGCGGGCGATCTCGGCGCGATAGGCTTCCGCGTTGGCGACTTGCTCCAACGAGGCATTGCGCAGGCCGACCGCATGCAGGACACCGAGCGCGATGAGGTGCCCATAGGCCGGCGTATGGGTGATGTTGCCGGCGCTCAGAAACGTCGTCGCCTGGAAGCAGCATCCCATGCGCGCGAGATCGTCGGCGCAACGCGGCACGAGATAGCCCACCGGCGAGCGCTTGCCCTCGGGGCCCGGCGGCGTGAGCACGGTATCCTGCCATGCGGGATCGAAGTGCCGGTCGTACCAGCCGACATACTCCTCGACCATCGCGCGGGTCGCAGGATGGGTGGTGACATCGTCGACGAGCCCCTCGCCCAGGATCCAGACACGCCGTCCATCACGCAAGCTCTCGCGGTACTCGGCGCCGGTTCGCATGGTCACGCTCCGCCTCCCGCCTTGGCGGCGGATTGAAGGGCGGCCCAGACCCGCTCGCTGGTGGCCGGCATATCGAGCTCGCGCACGCCGCGCTCCGCCAAGGCGTTCATGATCGCGATCATCACCGAGGGCATCGCGCCGACGCATCCGGCCTCGCCCGCGCCCTTGGCCCCGAGCGGATTGGTCGCCGTGGGTACAGGATTGCTGACGATCTTGATACTGCACATCGTATCGGCGCGCGGCATCGCGTAGTCCATGAAGCTGGCGGTCAGAAGCTGTCCGGAGTCCCGGTCGTAGACGACCTGTTCCATGAGGATCTGGCCGACGCCCTGCGCCACCCCGCCGTGAATCTGGCCGGCGAGCATCAAGGGATTGATCACCGTACCGACATCGTCGACGACCAAATACGAGAGCAGCGCCACCTCGCCCGTCGCGGGATCGATCTCGACCTCGGCGACGTGGCAGCCGTTGGGAAAGGTATCGCCCTTGGGCGCGTAGGTGGCGCTTTCGTAGAAGCCTGGCTCGACGCCCGGCGGCAGGCGGGCGGGCTGGAAGGCGGCCATCGCCACCTGCTTCAAGGTCATGGTCCGATCGGTGCCGACGACGGAGAACTTCGCGTCGGCGAACTCGATGTCGGCCTCAGCCGCCTCGAGCAGGTGCGCCGCCAGGCGCTTGCCCTTCCGGACGATCTTCTCCGCCGCCAGGCTCAACGCCGTTCCGCCCGTCACCATCGAGCGCGAACCGTTGGAGCCCATGCCGAAGGCGACGCGATCGGTGTCGCCGTCGATGAACTGGACGTCGCCGGGCGCGATGCCCAGTCTCTCGTGCAGGATCTGCTTGAACGCGGTCTCGTGGCCCTGCCCGTGGGTCTTGGTGCCCATCAGCATGATCGCCGTGCCGCTGGGATTGAAGCGCACCTCGGCATATTCGGGCGCCGGACCGGCGGCCTGCTCGATCGCGTTGGCGAGGCCGATCCCGCGCAGCTTGCCCGTCGCGCGCGAGGCCTCGCGGCGCGCGGCAAAGCCGGCGTAGTCGGCGGCCTTGAGCGCGAGATCCATGTTCTTCTCGAACTCGCCGCAGTCGTAGAACGGACCCAGCGGCGTCCGATACGGCACCTTGCGCTGCGGGATGATGTTGCGGCGACGGAGCTCGATGGGATCGATGCCCAGCTCCTGGGCCGCGGCTTCGATGACGCGTTCGATCAGGTAGGCCGCTTCCGGCCGGCCGGCGCCGCGATAGGGCGCCGTCGGATTGGTGTTGGACAGAACGGCGTCGATGCTGACGTAGGCGGCCGGGATGTCGTAGACGCCGGTGACCGTGCCGATCTGGCCGAAGGGCGTCAGCAATTGGCGATCGGAGGCGATGTAAGCGCCGATGCTGGCCAACATGTGCAGCCGCAGGCCGAGGATCCGGCCGCTTTCATCCAACGCCAGCGCGATATCGCCGATGTTGTCGCGCCCGTGCTCGTCGGCGAGGATCAGCTCCGAGCGTTCGCAGGTCCACCGGACGGGCCGGCCGAGCTTCTTGGCGGCCCACAACGTCAGGCGGTGATCGACATACTGCCAACCCTTGGCGCCGAAGCCACCGCCGACATCGCGGCAGACGACGCGCATCTTGCTCTCGGGCACCCCGAACACCTTGTCGGCCAGCATGTTGCGAACGCGGTGCGGGTAGTTCACGTCGGCGTAAAGCGTGTAGCGATCCTCGCCGGCGTCGTAGGTACCGATCGCCCCGCGCGGCTCCATGTACTGCGCATGGACGCGTGTGATGACATAGCGCCGGCGCACGATGTGGGCGGCGCGAGCGAAGGCCTCGTCGGTCGCCTTGCGGTCGCCGCGTTCGTGAGTGTGCGAGATGTTGTCGGGGTTCTCGTCCCAGACGCGCGGCGCGCCGGGTTCGGCCGCTTGCGAGAGGAGCGTGACCGAAGGGAGTGGATCGTACACGACCTCGACCAGCTCCGCCGCGTCCTTGGCCTCCGCGAGCGTCTCGGCGATGACCATCGCCACCGGGTCGCCGACATAGCGCGCGCGATCGACGACCAGGGCCGGCCGCTGCGGCGCGAACATCGGCGAGCCGTCACGCTTCTTGCGCGGCATGGCGGCTTTCGGCATGCCGAGCCCGTCGGCGGCGTAGTCGGCGCCCGTCAGGACCGCGACCACGCCGGACGCCCGCGACGCCGCCTCGGTCGAGATCGAGCGGATCGCCGCATGGGCGTGCGGCGAGCGCACGAAAACGGCATGGGCCTGCCGCGGCAAGATCTGGTCGTCCTGGAAGTGACCCCTCCCGGTCAGCAGCCGCACATCTTCGAACCGCCTCACGGGCTGGCCGACGCCGAACTTCACCATCGCGAAACCTCAGACGAAGCGGGTTGAGATCGATCCGAGTGGATCGTGGTCGACATGAAACACGTCGCCGGTGCATGCGGCAACCAGACTGGTTCAGGGCAGCAGGCCACCTCGACTCAGAAGGCGCGCCTGATATCCGCCGCCAGCTCTTCGGCGAACTTGCGCGTGCTCAGCCGGCGCGGCGTGTCGTAGCGCTCGCCCCAGGTCGTGACGAGGACGACGGAGAACGTGTTCTCGCCTTCCATGGCTTGGTGCTCGACAACTTCGATAGCGCCGATGTCGGCCGGCACGAAGACCAGCCGGCGCGTCGTGAACGGGTTGCGCCGTTCGATCTCGATGCGGCCGGGCGTGATTGTCCAAGTGTCCGACCAGCCGACCAGCCCGCCTCTGATCGCCGGCACGCCGAACGCGCAGGCGCCGAGGATGATGAGGAGGAAGAACGGGCTGGTGAGGTTGGGCGGCCAGACGCCGCGCCACAGTTCCCACAGCGGCAGGCCGATCACGCCGAGGCCGAGCATGATGACTATCACGCGCATCCAAGGCCGAGCCGCCGTCTCGATTTTCATCGGCGCCATGCTCACGGGGTCCATGGTTGAACGGGCGATGTGGTCGCAAGACCCAGTCGGCTCAACGCGCCCTGCGCCGCCGCGACCGCCGTTGCGAAGCTCGCCTGCAGCAGGTAGCCGCCGGTCGGCGCTTCCCAGTCGAGCATCTCGCCGGCGACGAACATGCCGGGCAGGCGCTTCAACATCAGCGTCTCGTCGAGCTCTTCGCACGCGACGCCGCCGGCGGTGGAGATCGCCCGCTCGATCGGCCGCGCCGCGACGACGATCACCGGTGCGTTCTTGATCCGCGCCGCGAGCTCCGCTGGGCTTGATCCGAGCCGGCTCTCACGCAGCAGCGCCACGCCGGCGGGCGACAGGCCGATGCGACGCAGGCTCGTCGACAGCGAACGCGCGCCGCGCGGCTCGGCGAGGCGGCGACGGATGTCGGCCTCGTCGAGGTCGGGCATCAGGTCGATGCCCACGACCGCGCGGCCATCGCGCAGGATCGCCTCGCGCAACGCGGCCGACAGCGCATAGACCGCGCCGCCTTCGAGCCCGTGCGCGGTGATCATCGCCTCGCCGCGCACCCGCTGCTCGTCGAACGACAGCGCGATGCGCTTGAGCGGCTGGCCGGCGAAGCGTTCACGCAGATGATCGCTCCAGTCGACCTCGAAACCGCAATTGGCCGGACGCAGCGGGCTGATGGCGACGCCGCGCTCACGGAGGATCTCGACCCACGATCCATCCGATCCCAGCCGCGGCCATGACGCGCCGCCCAGCGCCAGGACCGTCGCGTCGGCGCCGATATCGTCCAGCCCAAGCCAGCGTCGGCGCGTCTCGATGCGCACCTCGAGCGAGTCGAGCCGGCGCAGCCAGGCGCGCAGCAGCGGCGAGGCCTTGAAGCTTTTCGGGAACACGCGACCGCTGGAGCCGACGAAGGTCTCCTCGCCCAGCGACGCGCACCAGGCCCGCAGCGCAGACGGCGGGAAGGCGTCGAGGATCGGTGTGATCCAGTCGCGCGCCGCGCCGTAGCGCGACAGGAACACCTCACGCGGCTCGCTGTGCGTGAGGTTCAGCCCGCCGCGGCCGGCCATCAGCAGCTTGCGGCCGACCGTGGGCATGCGCTCGTACACCGTCACGGCGCAGCCGCCGCCGGCCAGCACTTCGGCGGCCATCAGCCCCGCCGGGCCGCCGCCGATCACCGCGACAGACGGCTTCATACTGGCGTGCCCCGTCGCGCTGCGATTAGGATGCGCCGCGTCCTGAAGGGAGAGATCGCATGAAGACCCGCGCCGCCGTCGCGCTCGAAGCCAAAAAGCCGCTGGTTATCGAGACCGTCGACCTCGAAGGGCCGCGCGCCGGCGAGGTGCTGGTCGAGATCAAGGCCACCGGCATCTGCCACACCGACGAGTTCACCTGGTCGGGCGCCGATCCCGAGGGGCTGTTCCCGGCGATCCTCGGCCACGAGGGCGCCGGCATCGTCGTCGATGTCGGGCCGGGCGTCAGCACGCTCAAGAAGGGCGATCATGTCATCCCGCTCTACACGCCCGAGTGCCGGCAGTGCAAATCGTGCCTGTCGGGCAAAACGAACCTGTGCACGGCAATTCGTGCCACGCAGGGCCAGGGTGTGATGCCCGACGGTTCCAGCCGCTTCTCGCTGGGCGGCAAGAAGGTCTTCCACTACATGGGCTGCTCGACCTTCGCCAACCACACGGTGCTGCCGGAGATCGCGCTGGCGAAGATCCGCGAGGACGCGCCCTTCGACAAGGTCTGCTACATCGGTTGCGGCGTCACCACGGGCATCGGCGCGGTGATCAACACGGCGAAGGTCGAGCCCGGCGCCAATGTCGTGATCTTCGGCCTGGGCGGCATCGGGTTGAACGTCATCCAGGGTGCCAGGCTGGCCGGCGCCAACAAGATCATCGGCGTCGACATCAACCCGGCGCGCAAGCCACTGGCCGAGAAGTTCGGCATGACGCATTTCGTCAACCCGAAGGAAGTGCAGGGCGACCTCGTGCCCTACCTCGTGTCGCTGACCGATGGCGGCGCCGACTACAGCTTCGAGTGCATCGGCAATGTCGAGGTCATGCGCCAGGCGCTGGAATGCTGCCATCGTGGCTGGGGCGTGTCGGTGATCATCGGCGTCGCCGGCGCCGGCCAGGAGATCAAGACGCGGCCCTTCCAGCTGGTCACCGGCCGCGTCTGGAAGGGCACCGCCTTCGGCGGCGCCAAGGGCCGCCGCGACGTGCCGAAGATCGTCGACTGGTACATGGACGGCAAGATCAACATCGACGACCTGATCACCCACACGCTGCCACTCGAGCGCATCAACGACGGCTTCGACCTGATGCACCGCGGCGAGTCGATCCGCAGCGTGGTGGTTTACTGAGCATCTACCTTCCTCCGCTGGCGGGGGACGGACTCCCCACCGTCCATCAAGGGGCGAATCGAGGCTTGCGGCCGTCTCGAAGCGCGGGCCACGGACAGCGAGCGCGCCGCCATTGCTATGGTTTGCGATGGTGCGCGCCACCCACGCGCCGGCCTCGCCACATGGCGGCACTTCGCCGTTTCTATGGTTTGCGATGGCGCGCGCCACCCACGCGCCGGCCTCGCCACAGGGCGGCGCATCGCCGTTTCTATGGTTTGCGATGGCGTGTGCCGCCCACGCGCCAGCCACGCCACATGGCGACGAATCGCCGTTGCTATGGTTCGCTATGGTTGGCGACATCCCGCGACACGGCGCGCCGACGACAGGTGACGCGGAGGCGGCCGGTGGATGGTGCCGCCGCGCGCGCCGCGTCGCCGCCGCGCGCTCGACGATGGCGTCGCGGGTCGGGAAATCGGCGGACATCCCGCGGTCGCGGGCCATCGGGGCGGCTCCTCAAGGGATGGTCGCCGCGATTGTACCGGGCGCCGGTGGCCGCCCCTATTTCCGCCGCTACGGGTGCGCTATCGGCGGGTTCGATCGCTGGGGCATCGACATTTCCTTCGCCCCTACGGCGGGCCTATCGCCTGTGGCCGGTTCGACTTGGTTTTACCTTCCCCCGGAGGGGCAGGGCGATCGCGTATGGTTTGTCGGCTGTCTTCGGGCCGCGCCGCTCCAGCGGCGCTCATGATGCGTCGCTGGAGCGACGCGGCCCAAACACCATGAAAGTCGCTGTTTGGTCGGGGCGCGCCACTCCAGTGGCGCGTCTTGTCGATCGGCCGACGCGCCACTGGAGTGGCGCGCCCCCAACCTTGAACGCCATATGCGACTGCCCTGCCCCTCCGGGGGAAGGTAACGGTCAGCCCTTCACGCACACCACCTGCCGCAAGGTGTGCACGATGTCGACCAGGTCGGTCTGCGCCGCCATGACGGCGTCGATGTCCTTGTAGGCGCCGGGCGTCTCGTCGATCACCTCGGCGTCCTTGCGACATTCGACGCCCGCGGTCGCCGCGGCGTGGTCCTCCAGGGTGAAGCGACGCTTGGCCTCGGCGCGCGACATCGCCCGCCCCGCGCCGTGCGAGCACGACATGAAGCTCTCGCGGTCGCCCTTGCCGCGCACGATGTAGGAACGCGCGCCCATGCTGCCGGGGATGATGCCGAGCTCACCCTCCTTGGCCGAGACCGCGCCCTTGCGCGTCAGCCACAGCTCCTTGCCGAAGTGACGCTCCTTCGACACGTAGTTGTGGTGGCAGTTCACCGCCATCGCCGTGCCGTCGACCGGCCGACCGAGCGCCTCGCCGATGGCGCGCAAGGTCGCGGCCATCATCAGCTCGCGGTTCGCCCGGGCGAACTTCTGCGCCCAGTTCAGCGCCTTCAGGTAGGGCCCGAAATGCTCCGAGCCGTCGGGGATGTAGGCGAGATCCTGGTCCGGCAGGTTGATGAACCAGCGCCGCATGTCCTCCTTCGCCAGCTCGATGAAGAGCTGGCCGATGGCGTTGCCGATGCCGCGCGAACCCGAGTGCAGCATCACCCACACGCGATCGCTCTCGTCGAGGCAGACCTCGATGAAGTGGTTGCCGGTCCCCAGCGTACCCGCGTGCGAGGGCATACGCTTGGCCGCGCGGCCCAGCGCCGGACGCGTCTCGACGACCTTGTCCAGGCCCTCGCGCAGTTCGGCGATCGCCTCGACCACCTGTGGCGGCGGGTTGCCGCGCCAGGTGCCGAGGTCGTTCTCACGGCCGTTGTCGGTGCGGCCATGCGGCACTGCGGCCTCGATGGCCGTGCGGACACCGAGCAGCGAGTCGGGCAGGTCGGACGCCTTGAGGTTGGTCAGCGAAGCGCACATGCCGCAGCCGATATCGACACCGACCGCCGCCGGTACGATGGCGCCGCTGGTCGGGATCACGCTGCCCACGGTGGCGCCCATGCCCCAATGGACGTCGGGCATCGCCGCGACGTGCGGCCCGACGAAGGGCAACGACGCCACGTTGCGCAGTTGCTTCGCCGCGGCGTCCTCAACGGTCACGCCACGGGTCCACATCTTGATCGGCTTGTGCGCGTCCTCGGCGAGGACGTCGTAGGTCCGCTCGCTCATCTCAGCCTCCAGGGGGCGCGGCTTGTACGCCCCCAGAGGTGGTTCGTCAAACTTGTTCTCCCTCTCCCCGCCTGCGGGGAGAGGGTTGGGGTGAGGGGCTGAATCGAGTGACGCACCGTGATCGTGCGCAACCTGAAGCTCCCCCTCACCCCGACCCTCTCCCCGCTCGCGGGGAGAGGGAGAGCCCTCCTATTTCAGCCTCAGTCCTTGGACCCGCATCAGCCCGTCGGGAATCAGGCGCAGACCGTCGAGCTTCGCCGAGTGCCCGAAGATGTTGGTGCGGTGATAGAGGTAGATGTACGGCCGCTCCGCGAGATAGATCGTCGCCGCCGCGTCGTAGGCGCTCAGCCGCCCGGGCAGATCAACGCGGCCGCGCGCCTCCTTGAGGTGCTTGTCGACCTCGGCGTTGCAGTACTTGCCGCCGTTGAGCGCGCCGTCGCAGGCCTTGAAGCTGTAGATGTTGCCGTCGATGTCGACGCGGCCGCTCCACAGGATCAGCAGGCTCTCGAAGCCGCCCGCCACCCAGTCGCGCAGCAAGGTCGCGGTCTCGAACAGTTGCAGCTCCATGTCGAAGCCGGCCTCGCCCACCATGCCCTGCAGGATCTCGGCGGCCTGCTTGAACTCCGTCGTGTTGGGCACCGACATATGCAGCTTCACGCCGTCGAAACCGGCCTCCTTGATCAGCGCCTTGGCCTTGGCCACGTCGCGCTTCGGCACCGGCACGCTCCGGGTGTAAAACGCTGTGCCCGGCGCCACCGACTGGTTGCCCGGCGTGTAGACGCCGTCCGACAGCACCTTCACCAGCGCCTCGCGATCGATCGCCCAGTCAAGCGCCTCGCGCAGCTTCGCCAGCTTGTTGATCGGCGCCTGGGCGCGCGGGCCATTGGCGATGTTGAAGGAAATATAGACTGCCGACAGGCCCGGCCCGGCGGCGACGCGGACCCGCGCATCCCTCTTGATGTCGGCGACGTCGCTGGGCAGCACCGCCTCGATCAGGTCGAGGCTGTTGGCCTTGAGGTTGTTCAGGCGCACGGTGCTGTCGGGGATCGGCAGGTAGATGATGCGGTCGAGGTGGATGTTGCCGGCGTCCCAGTAGCCCGCGAATCTCTCCAGCTCTATCCGGTCGAGCGCCACGCGGCGCACGAACTTGAACGGCCCGGCGCAGACCGGCGCGTTGCCGAACTTGTCGCCGAGGGCGGCGATCGCCTTGGGCGACATGATCATGCCGGCGCGATCGGCCAGGGCCGCGACCAGCGGCGCAAATGGCTCGTTGAGCTGGATGGTCACGGTGTCCGGCGCCGCCGCCACGATCTCCTTGATCGGCCCCATCTCGTTGCGCCGCGTCGAGCCGGTCAGGGTGAGATGCCGATCGAGCGATGCCTTCACCGCCGCCGCGTCCATCGTCTCGCCGTCGTGGAAGGTCACGCCCGGGCGCAGCTTCATCGTCAGCGTGCGGCCGTCGGCCGACCACGCCCATGATGTCGCGAGCTGTGGCACCAGGTTGAGCTTCTCATCGATGTCGATCAGCTTGTCGCACAGCGCGGCGAAGACTTGCCGGCCTGCCACCGTGCGCGACAGCGTGGGATCGAGCGCGTCGGGGTCGCTGCCGATGCCGACGCGCAGCGTGGTCTGCGCGCCGGCGGGAATCGTCAAGCTCGAAAGGATCGCCGCCGCAAGAATCAAGCGCTTCATGGCCCGCTCCGTCATCGCACCATGCGGAATGATGCAATTTGCCGGCCACCGGCACGAGTCCTATCCTTGCGGAGCAGGGTGAAACCCATCACGACGGAGACGGCCATGCAGCCGGTATTCGATCTCTCCTCGGTCCATCGCTTCAAGCATCCCGGCGCCATCGACGCCGACGGCCACGTGCTCGAGCCGGGCGATCTGTGGGACACTTACATCGAGGCGCGCTATCGCGACCGCGCCATGCGCATCAAGCGCGACGCCGACGGGCTGGAGTATCTCGAGATCGGCGGCCAGCCCTCGAAGATGACGCGCAAGGGATATCCCGCCACCTTGGGCCGCATGGGCCAGAAGGAGCTCGACGCCTTCAAGCCGCACCCCGACAAGACCTACACCGCGAACATGCCCTTCGGCGCCTGCGACGCCGGCCAACGCCTGAAGCTGCTGCAGGCGGAGAACCTCGACAAGGCGATCCTCTATCCGACCTTGGGCATCCTGTGGGAGGCCGAGCTCGAAGACGCCGAGCTGTCGCAGGCCTATTGCCGCGCCTACAATCGGTGGATCGCCGATTTCTGCCGCCCGTCGAAGGGCCGGCTGGTGCCCATTGCGCATCTGTCGCTGGGCGACCCGCAAGCCGCCGCCGCCGAGCTGGAGCGCGCGGTGAAGGACGGCTGCCGCGGCGCGTTCGTGGTGCCCTTCACCTGGACGCGCAAGGCGCATGGTGATCCGGTGCATGACCCGGTCTACGCCAAGGCCGTCGAGCTCGACGTGCCGATCGCGATCCACCCCTCGTTCGAGCCCTTCCGCCTGCGCGGCCAGCGCTTCGAGGATCAGCATCGCATGTCGCTGCTCGCCTCGGTGTCGGCGGCCAACGGCGTGCGCGAGGCCTTCACCACGTTCTTCCAGTTCGCGACCTTCGATCGCTTTCCGAAGCTCAAGCTGATCATCCTCGAGTCTGGCGCAGGCTGGATCGGCTACTGGCTCGACCGCCTCGACGGCGTGGTCACCTCGACTTATATCGGCGGCCGCGCGCCATTGAAGCACAAGCCGAGCGAGTACTTCCGCCGCCAGGTCTGGATCTCCGCCGATCCTGACGAGCACACCATCCCGGCGCTGCTCGACCTCTACGGCACCGACCGCTTCTTCTGGGCCAGCGACTATCCGCATCCCGACCACACTGGCGATTACCTGGCCGAGCTCGAGCACATGGTCGACGCCATGCCGGTAGCGGCACGCCCGCGCATCCTCGGCGATAACGCTCGCGCCGCGTTCGGCATTTGATCGCACCGCGTATCCTGCAGGTCGGCTACGGCGCCTTCGGCGCGCAGCACGCGCGCGCCTGGGCGGCGCTGGAGTACGAGGCTGCGCTGATCATCGCCGACTCCTCGCCCGCGGCGCGCGAGGCCGCCGCCAAAGCGCACCCGAAGGCGCGCATCGTCGCCGATTGGCGCGAGGCGCTGGGCGATTGCGACGCGCTCGATATCGCCGCGCCCAGCGATCTGCATCACGCGATAGCCATGGCGGCGCTGGAGGCCGGCCGCGACCTTTTCATCGAAAAGCCGATGGCGATGAACGCCACGCAGGCCCGCGAGATCGCCGAGCGCGCCGCAGCGCGCCAGCGCGTCGTCCAGGTCGGCTACCTGCTGCGCATCCATCCCGCCGCGCGGGCGCTGCGCGAGCACGTACGCGCGGCCGGCGTCGGCGCGCCATCGATGATCGTGGCGGAGTTCATCAGCCTGAAGCGTCCCAGGCGCGACGCCGGCGTCGTGCTCAACGACGCGGTGCACGTGCTCGACCTGATGTGCTGGATCATGGGGCGGCTGCCCGACGAGGTGTCGGCGACCCTGGTCGAGCGGCTGGGCCGCGGCTTCGAGGACATCGCCGCCATCACGCTGAACTGGCGCGACGGGCCGGTGGCCCGCGTCGACGCTTCGTGCATCGTGCCGGGCGAGCACGCCGACGAATTTGCGCGTGGCGCCTTCTCGCGCAAGCGGCTGACCATCACCGGCGACCAGGGCCAGGCCTCGGTCGACTTCATGCTCGATGCGCTCTCGACCCGGAAATGCCTGCTGATGCCGCAGGACGACGGAAGCTGGATGCCGCTCTACGAGAGCCCGCAGCGCCGCGGGTTCATGCCCTTATCGCCGATCCAGGGCATGGCGGCGCAGTTCGCGATCTTCCTCGACGCGATCGGCCGGCGGGCTCAGCCGGAGGCGAACGCCGCTTCGGGCGTGGCGATGGCGGTGTTGGCCGACGCGATCTTCGAAGCGGCGCGGACGAAGCGGACGGTTGTCATCCCGAGCGCAGCGAGGGATCCAGGGTCGGCCTAGATCCCTCGCTGCGCTCGGGATGACAGCGACTATTTTTGCGCTTCCAGGAACTCGATGATCGCCTTGCGCTCGTCGGCCTTTTTCACGCCGACGAAGGCCATGGTGGTGCCTTTGATCACCTCGCGCGGGTCGGCGAGATAGGGTTCGAGGGTCTCGGCGCTCCAGATGATGCCGGAGTTCTTGTTGGCTTCGGAATAGCGGAAGCCCTCGATCGTGCCGGCCTTGCGGCCGATCAGGCCGAACAGGTTGGGCCCCTGCAGGCGACGCGTGCTGTCTTTCTCGGCGACGTGGCAGATGCCGCAGTGACGCTTGAATAGGCGCTCACCGGCGGCGACGTCCTGCGCCTGCGTCGATGTCGCGACGAGACCCACGATCATGCCCACGGCGGCCGGTCCAAGCCATTTCATGCAACGCCCTCCAACGACACTGCCGCGAGATATGGGTCGCGGCGCGCGACAACGCCATGCGCGCCACCGCCGCACCCGGTCAGCCCCAGGTATCCGTCGTGATCGCCTGATACCAGGCGCGGGTGTACTCGGCTTCCAGCTTGCGCTCGCCCATCGCGGTGGGCACTCGCGGGCTGACGCCGCCAGCGTTCGGCGTGGCAATGATGCCGCGATCGGCCGTCACCTGATAGACGTCGGTGGTCGAGATGCCGTAATCCGGCGTCACCAGGCTGTAGCAGATGTTCAGCAGCGCCGGTGCCGTCGCCGCCTTGCCATCGAGCGCGGCGACGATGGCGGCGGCTGCGACCTTGCCCTGGACGTTGGCCGCCGTGCCGGATTTCGGCATGGCGCCGGCAATCGAAGCGTCGCCGATCACGTAGACGTGTTCCGCCTTGCGCGAGGCGAAGGTCTGCGGATCGACGGCACACCAGCCGCGATCGTCGGTCAGCCCGCCATCGATGGCGATGCGCCCGGCGGTCTGCGGCGGAATGACGTTGATCACCGCGCCCTTTTCGCTGCCGAAGCCCGACTTCACCGTCATGGACGCGGCGTCGACGCTCTCGACCTTGCCGCCGTCCTTGCCGGCGATCCAGGTGATCATGCCGGGATACTCCGACTCCCATGCCGCCTGGAACAGACCCTGCTTGGAGAACGCGTCCTTGGCGTCGAGGATCAGGATCTTCGACTTCGGTTTGTGGTTCTTGAAGTACCAGGCGATGGTGCTGACACGCTCATACGGGCCGGGCGGGCAGCGGAACGGATTGGCTGGGGCCACCATGATGAAGGTGCCGCCATCCGGCATCGCCTCGAGCTGGCTGCGCAGCAAGGTCGTCTGCGGCCCTGCTTTCCAGGCATGGGGCAACTTGTCGGCCAGCGACTCGTCGTAGCCCGGCACGCCCTTGTAGTTCAGCTCGATGCCGGGCGAGACGATCAGCTTGTCATAGGTGATGCGGCTGCCGCTCGACAGCCGCAGCAGGCGGCCTGGCGCGTCGATACCGGCCGCCTCGCCCTTGGTCACCTTGACCCCGAGCTTGGTGAGCGCGTCGAAGGTCTGGACGTTCTCCTCGATCTTGCGGAAGCCGCCCAGCACGTAGTTCGAGAACGGGCAGGTGATGTACCGGTCGTCGCGCTCGATCAGCGTGACATCGAGCTTGGCGTTGGCGAGCTTGAGGTACTTCGCGGCCGTGGCGCCGCCGAAGCCGCCACCGACCACCACCACCTTGCCGGCGACGCCCTGCGCGATGGCAGGCGCGCCCAGCAGCGAAAGGCCGGCGCTCGTCGCGGCGGCCGACTTCAGGAAACGACGGCGTGTCGTGCGCATGGCGTCCTCGCCTACTTCTGCGCCGCGAGATACTCGGCGATCAGCGCGAGCTGCTCGTCGGTGTACCCCTTGGCGATGCGGTTCATGATCGTGCCCGGCCGCTTGTCGGCCTTGAAGTCGGCCATCTGGCGCGCGAGGTGATCCTTGGGCAGGCCGGCCAGCGCCACGATCTGGCCGGCGCCCTTGGCGCCCGGCCCGTGGCAGACGTAGCAGGTCTGCGCCATGGCCTGGCCTGTCTGGGCCATGGCCGGCGCGGCGCTCATCAGCACAAGCGCGGTGGCAAGAGCCGCCCTGTCGAGAATCATGGTTTTTCCCCCCTGCTTCATCGGCCCGCTCACCAGGCGCGGGCGACGTCCATTCTAGATGCTTGCGTTCACTTTTGTCCCCGATTGTCGGGCGTCACGCCCAGACGCTGGGCGAGGTCGCTGGTGATCTTGGGCGGCTCCTTCCGGCATTTGCTCATGCAGGGTTCGCCCGCGGGCACATCAGGGCGTGGATCCCCCTGCACGAACCCGTCGCGATTGGGCATGCGGATCGCCTTCAACGTGGCGGCGTCGAGCGTGGCATCGGCCGGCAGCAGGTCGTTAATGTTCAGCAGATAGGCGACGATGGAATAGGTGTCGTCGTCGCTCAACGACTGCGGCGCGGCGAACGGCATGGTGCGCCGGACATAGTCGAATATGCCGGGCGCGTAGGGCCAGAAGCTGGCGACGGTCTTGCGCGGATCGTCGGACTTCAGGCTCTTCTCGCCGCCGATCAGCTCCGGCCAGCGACCGTTGCCTTCGCCGAACTCGCCGTGGCAGGAGGCGCATTGCTCCTGGTAGAGCTTCTCGCCCGCGGCGACCGTGCCCTTGCCCGGCGGCAAGCCCAGGCCGTCATCGGCGCGCACGTCGATGTCCCAGCCCTTGATCTCCGCGGCCGTCGCGGCGCGGCCGAAACCGAAGCGCTGCGGCGGCGCCCGATCCTGCGCGAAGGCGTCGCCCAGGCCCGACAACAGGAACACGGCGGCGATCACCGCCAGCGGACCGCACCTAGATGATCTGAACATTGTTGACCGTGCCATCGGCGTTCAGACGCCAGGTATGGATGGAGTTCTTGTGGTAGATCGAGTTCACGCCGCGCGCCTTGCGCAACTGCTCGATCGTCGGCTGCACGTAGCCGCTCTCGTCGATGGCGCGCGACTGCAGCAGCGCCGGCGCGCCATCCCAGGTCCACGGCACGCGGAAGCGAGTCAGGGCCTTCGATAGCACCGGCTCCTGCAGCTCCGCCGTACGCCAATTGTCGCCACCGTCGGTCGACACATCGACGCGGCGGATCTTGCCGCTTCCCGACCAGGCGATGCCTCTGATCTCGTGGAAGCCTTTGCCGTGCTTTATCGGCTTCTCCGGACAGGGCGACGTGATCACCGAGTTCGCCTCCATGAGGAAGGTGAACTGCCGCGCCTTTCCGTCGGGCATCAGGTCCGTGTACTTCGAGGTCTCCTCGCGATGGTGCCACGGGCGGTCGCCGAGCTTGATGCGGCGCAGCCATTTGATGTTCACGTTGCCTTCCCAGCCCGGCACCATGAGCCGCAGCGGGTAGCCGTTCTCCGGCCGGATGCGCTCTCCGTTCTGCGCGTAGCAGACAAGGCAGTCGTCGAGCGCCTTCTCCAGTGGAATCGAGCGGGTCATGGCCGCGGCGTCGGCGCCTTCCGCCAGGAGCCACTTCGCCGACGGGCTTACGCCGGCCTCGGCCAACAGCGTCGACAGCTTCACGCCGGTCCACTCGCAGCAATGGACCATGCCATGGGTGAACTGGACGCCATCCATCTGCGCGCCCTTCCACTCCATGCCGCCATTGGCCGGGCACTCGAGGAAGTAGACGCGGCTCACCGACGGAAAGCGCACGATGTCGTCCATGGTGAACAGCAACGGCCGTTCGACCATGCCGTGGATCATCAGCCGGTGCTGATCCGGGTCAATCTCCGGCACGCCGCCGTGATGCCGCTCGAAGCACAGCCCGCTGGGTGTGATAATGCCTTCGAGGGCGTGCAGCGGGGTGAAGTTGATCGAGGATTGCTCGGTCGCCGTCAGCCACTCCACGCTGCGCCGCACGACGGACTTTTCGAACGGCGAGGGCGCGCCATAGGGCGACGCGGTGACGCCCGGCCCCAGGCTACGCATCCATTCCGGGACATTGGGCGGCAGGTTCTCCTCGCCCTTGGCCAGCGCGCGCACCGGCGACAGCCCGCCGGCAAGCGCAGCACCGCCAACAAGACCGGCACGCGCGAGAAAGCGGCGCCTGCCGCCACTGGTCGTCCGCTCGTTCATCGACCGTCGCCTTTCCTCTTGCCTGGTCGTGCCTCAGCCCATCACGCCGCGTGGATCCGCGCCCGTCACCCTGACATGGCGGTTCGGCTCGATCCGCACGGTGCGCGCGGTGCGCAGATACGCCGAAACCACATCAGCCACCGCAGGGCCCTGTGTGCCCTCGTTCACCGAGGCCCAGCCGCTCACGACATAGCTCGCCGCCGGATCGACCGGCTTGCCGGTGCGCAGCACGGTCATCTCGGAGATGCGTCGGCCCATCGGCGCGCCGACATCGATGGCGTAGCTCAGCCCACCCACGCGGACCATGTCGCCGCCTTGCTGGTAGTAGGGATCGGGGTTGAACAGGTTGTCGGCGATGTCCTCGAGGATCTCGCGCAGGAACGATCCCTTCATCTCGGTGCGATAGGCCGCCGGATAGGTGATCGAGGTCTGGTTGTGGACGTCCTCGGTGGTGATGTCCTGTCCCGGCAGCAAGGTGGCGCCCCAACGGAAGCCGGGCGAGAGCGCGATCTCGGCATCGCGCTCGCGGAGCAGCGCCTGGCAGATCACGTCGTCGAAGGTGCCGTTGAAGTTGCCGCGGCGGTACAGCAGCGACTCGGTGCGCGCCAGCACGGTCGACAAGGTCGCCTCGTGCGGCGCGCGGATGTCCTTGACCAGCGTCGCCATCTCGGCATCGGGCCTGATCGCGTCGGCGAAGATCGGCATCAGGCGGAAACGGAACGCCTTCACCTTGCGATCCCGCACATCGAGATCGAGCCGGGAGAGGAACTTGCCGTGGCTGCCGGACGCCACCAGCAGCGTGTCCGCCACCCGTACCGCGGCGGGCAGCGCGTCGTGCGTGTGACCGGTGAGGATCACGTCGATCCCGCTCACGCGCGACGCCAGCTTGCGATCCACGTCGAAGCCGTTGTGGCTCAGCAGGACGATCAGATCGACGCCCTTTCCGCGCAGGGCTTCGACGCGTGTGCGAAGCTTGTCCTCTTCGATGCCGAACGACCACTCGGGGATCAGCCAGCGCGGGTTGGCCACCGGCGTGTAAGGAAAGGCCTGGCCGATCAGACCGATGCGCAGGCCGCCACGCTCGAGGATGGTCTCGCCGTCGAACACCGGATCGCCGAAGCCCGTGTCCTTGACATTGCCGGCGAGAAACGGAAACCCGAGCTGGCCCGCTAGTTCCTTCACGCGCTCGGCGCCGTAGGTGAATTCCCAGTGTCCGGTCATGCCCTCGACGCCCAGCGCCTTCGCGACGCGCACCATGTCGGCGCCTTTGGTGACGGCGGAGGTGTAGGAGCCTTGCCATGTGTCGCCGCCATCCAGCAGCAGCACGCGGCCGGGCCGCTCGGCGCGGATCGCCTTGACCAGCGTCGCCATGCGATCGACACCGCCGATCTTGCCGTAGCCCTTCGCCAGGGCCGCGAAATCGCCCGATGTCAGCGCGTGCGCCTCAGCCGAACCGGCCACGACGCCGAAGGCTTGCAGCAGATGAGGGCCGACCAGATGCGGTGGCAGGCCAGCGACCTCGCCGACGCCGATGTTGACCGACGGTTCGCGGAAATGCAGCGGCACGAGCTGCGCGTGCATGTCGGTGAAGTGCAGCAGCGTCACCTGGCCCAGCGGCTCGAAGCGCAAAATCTCTTCCTGGGTCAGCCGCTGTTGCGCCACCGCGCGCGTCATCGGCCCGGCGACGCCCAACGCCGCCGTCGCCGCCCCGAGCTGCACGAGGTCCCGCCGGGTCAGCATGCGCCCCTCCGTCGCGCGGTGTGGTCCCGATCTACGCCAGCGTGATCTTCTGTTCCGCCTTGTACTCGGCGCCGTCGTCGTCCTTCCACGTGAAGGCGAGCGTGCCGCTCTCCTCGACGCGCAGGTAGAACGACAGATAGGGGTTGGCCGAGATCGCCGGCTCCAGCTTGGCCTGGAACACCGGTTTGCCGTTGAAGGTCACGGTCATCGTGTTGACGATCTTGCGCGGGATGGTGGCGCCCGCGGCGTCCTTGCGCTGACCCGTTTCCATCGGGTGGGTGATCAGCGTCTTGACCTCGATGACCTCGCCCTTCTTCGCGTTGGCCGGCACACGGATGCGCGGCTTGATGTCGTCCGCCATGGTCCTGCTCCTTGTTCGCCGGTTCAGCCGCCGCAGCCGCCGATGGTGACCTTGATCTCACGTGCCGCGGTCCACAGCGATCCGTCGCTCATCTGGGCCACGGCGACGATCTTCTGTGTCGAGGCCATGCGCACGCGGATCTGCACCTCGGCCTTGCCCGCCAGGGGCGTCAGCGTGAACGACGCGACGCCGGGGTTCGGATTGCCGTCGGCCACGACGTGGATCGCTGTGACGTGATCCTTGTCGGTCATCGGGCTTTCGACCGCCACCGTCACCGGAACGGCGTTGCCGTTCTCAGCGATCTCCGGCGCGCGGATGGCGATCCGGCCTTCCTTGGGCTCGCCCTTGGCGAGCGTCTGCAGCAGCGCCTTGGCGGCCTCGGGCGTGGCACCGGCGCCACGCGCGGCGAACTGGGTCAGCAGCCCGACGGCGCCAGCGCCGGCGACGCCAACCAGCACGCGCCGTCGCGCGATCATGGGAGAGGTTGGTTTCATTCGAGTCCTCCGTTGAGCTGCATGCGTGGTCAGTGCCGGATGTTCGGCGCCGTCAACGGCATGCCCTGGCTGAGCGACTTCAGGTAGAGCTCCAGCGCGTCGTATTCCGCCGCTTCAGGCGGCAACTCGTTGGCTCGCACCTGCACATTGCACCACTGCAGGCGCTTGCGGATGTCCCAGACCTCGCCGCTGCCCCGGCTGGTGCGCCAGAGCGGGAAGTGGTCCATCTGCCCCTTGCCGTCGCCGACATATTGCCCGCGCAGCCACTTGTTACCGCCTTTGCTGACGGCATGGCAATCGGCGCAAGAGAAATTGAACTGGCCGATCTTGGCGTCGTAGAGCAGCTTGCCGAATTCATAGACCCTTTTGGCGTCCGGGCTCGCTATGTCGACCTGGATCGGCCGGCCGTTCGACAGCGAATGCAGGAAGATGCTGAGGTCGGTGTTTTCGCGCCCCTGCATCAAGTGGTCGGCGCCCGTCGTCGCCTTGGCGTGCCGGAAGACGAACTCCTCGACGCCCATCATCTTGGCCGCCTGCGCGTTCCACTTCGGCATGCGCACCGCCCAGCCGGCGAACGCCTTCGGGTCGGCGTGGCAGGAGGCGCAGCTCTTGCCGGAAGGCCCGGCCTTGGCGAACAATGCAGCGCCGGTCTCGATGCGATCGGCGGCCGGATTGACGAACGGATCGAGCGCGTCGCGGTTCTCCACCGGCAGCGGACGCTTGGCGGGATCGTCGAGCATGCTGCGGAAGGTCGCGGGCGTCTTCAGCGTCTTGAGAAACGCCACGATGTCGATGATCTCCTCACGATTGTAGAAACCGTGTGCGCCCCATGGCGGCATCGCCGAGTCGGGATTGAGATGACGCGGATCCCAGATGTAGTTGAACAAATAGTCATCAGGCCGCCCCGCGTCGCCGATCTCCGACAGGTCCGGCCCGGCGTTGCCCGGCGCCTCGAGCGATTGCGGGCCCATGACGTGGCAGGCGAGACACCCGCCGCCGCGCGCGCGCGAGAACGCGAGATCCTGGCCCTTCTTCGCGTCGCCGCGTATCGGCGTCGCCACCTCGAGCGGCTTGCCCAGCGCCTTGGGCGTTCGCTCGCGCTCAGCGAGCGTGTTGTAGTTGTTCCACGTCGCCTTGTTCCAGTCGCGGTAGCGCGCCCAAGGCGCCGGCGAGGCGGGCCCGTCGAGATGCAGCGGCGCGGCCTGCTGCGCGCGCGCATCCTGGAACACCGCCGCTGTCGCTAACGCCACTAGCAGCGATGCGAGCGATCGCACCATGACCGATCCCGTTCGCACGTCTCCGCCCCCTCTTCCGGCCTTCCCGCGACTTGTGTCTCACGCGGTTGATATGTCCGACGTGGAAGTCTAGAATGGAGTTCTAATTTAGCAAGTACTAAAATGCCGCGTCCAGTTCGTCTCCCCGATCGGGCCGCTTTCGCGGCCGCCGCGACCCAAGCGGCCCGGTTGATGCGCGCGCTGTCGAACGAGCGGCGGCTGATGGTGCTCTGCGAGCTGTCCGAAGGCGAGGCGACCGTCGGCGATCTCGCCGAGCGAGTCGGCCTGTCCAGCTCGGCGCTCTCGCAACACCTCGCCAAGCTGCGCGCCGACGAGCTCGTGCGCACGCGGCGCGACGCGCAGACGATCTACTACCGGCTGGGTGATCCGGTCGCCGCGCGCGTCATCGCTTTGCTCGCCGACATCTATTGCCCGCCCCCTCCCGCCGGCAAGAGGAAGGTCGCATGAAGGTCCGCATCGAATACTGCAGCGGTTGAGGCTACAAGCCCCAAGCCCTCCGTGTGAGGGAATTGCTTGCCCGGTCCGGGCACACCGACGTCACCCTGGCGCCTGGCAAATCCGGCCAGTTCGACATCACGGTCGACGGCAAGCTGGCCTATACGCGCGCGAAGACCGGCCGCTTCCCGACCGACGACGAGATCGACGCCCTCGCCGGACCGTGACGCGGCTGTCTATACTCCGCGCCGCAAAGGCGTAGGGAGCGCGACAGTGGTGGCGGCCGACGGCGATCGAGGCGGACAATTGGCGAGCGCGCTCGAGCGCACCGCCGCCGATTACGACGCCACGCCCTATACCTCGCACGCCTTCCCGATGACGCAGCCGGGCCGGCTGTCGGCGATCGCCCACATGTTCGGGCTGCAGGCGCCGTCGGTGGCGACGGCGCGGGTGCTGGAGCTGGGTTGTGCCGCCGGCGGCAACCTGCTGCCCCAGGCACAGCGTTTTCCCGACGCGCGGTTCCTCGGCGTCGACCTGTCGGGCGTGCAGATCGAGCATGGCCGGCGGCGACTGGGCCGCCTCGGCCTGAAGAACATTGAGCTGCGGCACGGTAGCATCACCGAGGTCGGCGAGGCCGACGGCACCTTCGACTACATCATCTGCCACGGCGTCTATTCCTGGGTTCCCGACGCCGTGCGCGAGGCGATCCTGCGCATCTGCGCCACGCGACTCGCCGACAACGGCGTCGCCATCGTCAGCTACAACGTCATGCCCGGCTGGCACCTCAAGCGCATCGCGCGCGACGCCATGCTGGCGCACGCCGCGCACATCCCCGATCCGACACAGAAGGTCGGCCAGGCCAAGGCGCTGATGAACTTCCTCAAGGACAAGGTGGCGCAGGCCTCGCCCTACGGCAACGCGCTGCGCACCGAGGCGGCCTTCCTCGCCAACCAGCGCGACGACTACGTGCTGCACGAGTACCTGGAGGCCGAGAACTCGCCCTGCACGGTCACCGAGTTCGTCCTCGCCGCCGAGAAGCAGGGCGCCAGCTATCTCGCCGAGACCGAGATCCACACCATGTTGGCCGAGACCTATGGCGAGGACACCGCCAAGGCGCTACGCGAGCTGGCCGGCAACCGGCTGCTGCCGCTGGAGCAGTACATCGATATCCTCACCGGCCGCACTTTCCGGCAGACCATCCTGGTGAAGACCGAGCAGGCGCGCCGCGCCCAGCGCATGCTCGAGCCGGTTCGGCTGATGGACCTGCATCTGTCGGGCAAGTTCCGATTGGAGCCGGAGCGTACCGAGACCGGTGCCTTCCTGTTCAAGGACGCCGCCGACCGCACGCTCACCACCGCGAGCCCCTCGGTCGCCACCGCGCTGGAGGCGCTGGCGGCGCGCTATCCGGCGACCGCCGAGCCGCGCGAGCTGATCGCCATCGCCACGCGCTGGGCCGACCAGCCCGCGGCGCAGGAGGCGGCCGTGCTCGACGCGCTGTTCCGCATGGCCAATGTCGGGATGATCGACTTCTCGACCGTACCGGTGCGCGTCGGCTCGGCCTCGACCGACCGTCCGACCGCCTCACCATTCGCCCGCCTCGACGCCATCGAGGGCGCCGCCTACACCGCCAGCTTGCGCCACGAGGCGATCAACATCGACGTGCCGATGCGCGCGCTGCTGCCGCTGCTCGATGGCACGCGCGACCGTGCCGCGCTGACCCACGGCGTGCTGCGCATCGTCACCGAGGGCGGCCTGCAGCTGATGCGCGACGGCCGACCGATCGAGGGCGACGAGGCGCGGCAGAAGGCCGCCGGTGAGTTCGTCGAAAGCGCGCTCAAGGCGATTGAGAGCAACGCGCTGCTCGAACCCACCTGACGGCCGCCGCAAGGAACTCACCCATGAAGTACGTCCCGCTTGGCCGTTCCGGCTTGATGGTCAGCCGCATCTGCCTCGGCGGAAATTCCTGGGGCGCCAAGGGTCGTCGGCCCTGGGGCAAGTTCGACGCCGACGAGGCGCCGGCCTATTTCAAGCGCGCGCTCGACCTTGGCATCACCTTCTTCGACACCGCCGACGCCTACAATCTGGGACGGTCGGAGGAGATCGTCGGCGAAACGCTGATGCGCATGGTGCCGCGCGATGAATTGGTGTTGTCCACCAAGACCGGCGTCAAGATGAGCGACAAGCCCAATGACGTTGGCGTCGGCCGTAAGCACCTGATGTCGGCGATCGACGCGCAGCTCAAGCGGCTGAAGACCGACCACATCGACGTCTATCACATCCACCGCCTCGACCCGCACACACCGATCGAGGAGGCGATGTACTCGCTCGACACCCTCGTGCGCTCGGGCAAGGTGCGGTACATCGCCGGCTCGACCATGCCGGCCTACAAATTCGCGCAGATGTGCATGCTGAGCGAGTGGAGGGGCTACGCCAAGCCTATCGCGATGCAGAATCTCTACAACATGGTGCAGCGCGAGGAGGAGCGAGAGATGAACCGGCTCTGCCTTGAGCAGGGCGTCGGGCTGATTCCTTACTCGCCGCTGGCGCGCGGTTTTCTCGCCGGTAATCGGTCGCGCGAGGGCGGCGGCGAGACCGAGCGCGCCAAGACCGATGCGCTGGTCAAGGCCGACACCTGGCGCGATTGCGACTGGACCATCGTCGAGGCGCTGAAGGACATCGCGCGCAAGCGCGGCTGCAAGCCGACACAAGTCGCGCTGTTGTGGCTGTGGTCCAAGCCCTACATGGCCTCGCCGATCATCGGCGCCACGAGGCTCGAGCAGCTCGATGATGCGGCGGCGGCGACCGCGATGCCGGCGCTGTCAGCCGAGGAGATCGCGGCGCTGGAGGCGCCCTATCAATTTCGCGTGTCTCCGGAGAACTGAGACAAAGTCGCGATAGACCGTCACGGGCGACGCCGCTTAAGTGGACGCACCGCAACCTGATCGGGGAGATCGCCATGTCCAGCAGTGGCCGCTTCGTCTGGTACGAGTTGATGACCACCGACACCAAGGCCGCCAAGGCCTTCTACGGCAAGGTCGCCGGCTACGGCACCCAGGAAATGCCGGAGATGCACTACACGATATTCACCATCGACGGATCGCGCGGCGCGCGCGGCTTGATGGAGCTGCCGGAAGACATGCGCAAAATGGGCGTGCCGCCGCACTGGATGGGCTATGTCGGCGTCGATGATGTCGACGCCAGCACCGAGAAGGCCAAGAAGCTCGGTGCCGCGATCCAGGTCGAGCCGCAGGACATTCCCACGGTGGGCCGGTTCTCAGTGTTCCGCGATCCGGTCGGCGGCGCGGCCCTCGCGCTGTTCAAGCCGCTGCCGCCGCCAGGCGGCGATCCGGGACCGGTCGCGCCGGGCACCGCGGGTGGCACCGGCTGGCACGAGCTCTACGCCACCGACGGCGCTAAGGCTTTCGACTTCTACAGCGCGCTGTTCGGCTGGAAGAAATTCGAGACCATGGATATGGGTCCGATGGGCCTCTACCACATCTTCGGCGTGCCCGGTGCAGACATGCCGTTGGGCGGCATGATGACCAAACCGGCCCAGGTGCCGGTGCCGTACTGGCAGTATTACATCACGGTCGGACCGATCGAAGCGGCGACGAAGCGGGTCAAGGACGCCGGCGGCCAGGTGCTGATGGGGCCGATGGAGGTGCCCGGCGGCGACTGGATCATCCAGGGCATGGATCCACAGGGCGCGGTCTTCGCGCTGGTGGGCACGAAGGGCTGATCGTCAGCCCACGCGTTCGATCAAGGCTTGCGCGGCGGCGGGGTTGCGAACCTTTGCGCCCGAAATGAAGTAGATAAAGACGTCGCCGCGCTTGGCCCAAGCCTTGACCCGCTTGGCCCACTTGTCGAGATCGGCGGGCTTGTAGCCGGTCTTCACCTTCTCCTCGCTGCGCATCAGCCGAGCGTAGGTGAAGTCGGCGGTCGGCTCGTCGATCTCGGGGAACGTGTCGTCATCGGCGAAGATGATCGCCACGTTGTGCTTGCGCGCGAGGTCGTAGAACGCCTTGTCCTTGAAGGTCTCGTTACGCACTTCAAGCGCGTGGCGCAGCGTCAGGCCGCCGACCTCTTTGGGCAGCAGCCTGAAGAAGTTTCCGATGTCCTCGGCGTCGAACTTCTTGGTGGCGGCGAGCTGCCAGTTGATCGGCCCCGCCCGGCCCTTCAGCTCGACCAGGCCCTGGTTGACGAAACGCTGGATCGACTCGGCGGCGTCGGCGAGCTGGCGCCGGTTGGTGCAGAAGCGCGAGGCCTTCATCGAGAAGACGAAGCCCTCGGGCGTCTCGTCCCGCCATTTCGCCCAGCTCGCCGGCTTAAAGCTGGAGTAGTACGTGCCGTTGATCTCGATCGAGGTCAGCTTGCTCGCGGCGTATTCCAGCTCCCTCTTGTGCGTCAGTCCCTCTGGGTAGAACACGCCGCGCCACGGCTCGAACGTCCAGCCGCCGATGCCGACAAAAATCTTGCCGCCCTTGGCCATCACTTGATCTCGACGTCTTCCCAAAAGCCGATCCAGTGATCGACGGGTTTCATCGAATCGCGCGGCGCCTCGTAGGACCAGGCGGCGCGATCGCTGCGCTTGTCGGCATCGACCACGTCGTAGAACCGCACACCGTGCGGGCACTTCAGATCGTTCGCCGTGTGCGGCGAGGCCCGCAACAGCTCCATCTTCACCGAGTCGCGCGGGAAATAGCGGTATCCCCCGACTTCGAGCGTGCGATCGCTGTCCGCGATCACCGCGCCGCGCCAGATCGCCTGCATGGTGGCCTCCTGCGAATGAGGATCGACGGGCGGCAGTCTAGCCCGCCCGCGCCTACTTCTCCATCCGCGCCTTGAGGTTGGCCAGGCCCGTGTCGAATTCCTTGCCGATCATGGTGTCGATGTTCATGAAGACGCCCATCAGCTTCGACATGAAGGGACTCGGCCCATAGATCGCCCAGGTCACGACCGTCGTGTCGCCTTTGGGCTCGAGTGTGAACTCCGCCATGTTGTTGGCCGGGAACGGCTTGATGAAGTCGAGCTTCATCAGCACTTTGGTCGGCGGCGTCGACTCGACGATCTCCATGCGACCTTCGCCGACCTGCTTGTTGCCCTGCCACTCGTACTTCGCGCCCTTGCCGCTCTGCTCGCCGCTGTAGCTGCGCTTCATCGCCGGGTCCTTGGCCTCCCAGGGCGACCAGCTCTGTTGCACGCGCAGGTCGTTGACTTCAGGAAAGATCCTTTCCGCCGGCGCCCTGATCGTGATCGAGCGCTGCACGCGGAAGCTGTCGGGCCGCGTCGAGGCGTAGATCAGCAGGGCGATCACCGCGACGGCGATCACCGCGAGCACGATCAGGATGATCTTGAGCATGGCAGCCTCGTTCAGTCGCCGATGGCCTGGTAGGCCGATGTCCAGAAATCGACGAACGCCTTGGGTGGCGAGGGCGAGTCCATCATACGCTGGGTCAGCAGGATGCCAACCAGATCCTCCGCCGGATCGCTGTGCGCCGACGTCCCATAGCCGCCATCCCAGCCGAAACGGCCGGGTCCGTAAAGATCGGTGCGCCGCGTGACCACGCCCAGTCCGAAGCCCCAGCCGGCGCTGTCGCCGAAGAAGTCCTTCGCATCCTCCTTCTGCGCGGCCGTCAGTTGGTCGGTGGTCATCAGCTCGACCGAAGGCCGCGACAGGATGCGCCCGCCGGCGTAGCGGCCCTTGTCCAGCATCATGCGGCAGAACTTCAGATAGTCGTCCGCGGTCGACAGCAGGCCGCCACCGCCTGCCTCGAAGATCGCCGGTGTCGCGTAGTTGGCGGCTTTGGCGTTATCGAAGACCGTCAGCTTGCCCGCGCTGGCATCGTACCGATGGACCTCGGGCATGCGCGCGACCTTGTCAGGCGGCACGTCGAAGCCCGTATCGACCATGCCCAGTGGCTCGAAGATACGCTCGCGCAGGAACGCGCCGAGCGATTGGCCCGAGGCGCGCGCGATCAGCACGCCCAGCACCTCGGAGCCGGTGTGATAGAGCCATCGCGCACCGGGCTGATGCACGAGCGGTAACGCGCCCAGGCGCTGCATGAACGCATCTGGCGCGAGCTTCACCCGATTGGGCGTGGGCGCCAGACCCGCCTCGCTCATCGCCGTCTGGATCGGCAGGCGCGACGGAAAGACCATGATGGCGCCGAACCCGGCGCGGAAGGTCAGCAGGTCGCGTAGCGTGATCGGTCGCTCGGCCGGCACGGTGTCGTCGAGCGGCCCGTCGAGGCGCTTGAGCACCTTGCGATCGGCCAGCTCGGGCAACCAGCGATCGACGGGATCGTCGAGCCGTATCACGCACTCCTCGACCAGGATCATCGCGGCGGCCGCGGTGATCGGCTTGGTCATCGATGCGATGCGGAAGATGGTGTCGCGCCGCATCGGCTCCATGCCGCCGGACGCGAGCGTGCCATGCGTCTCGACGATGGTCTCGCCGCGCCGGCTCACGAGCGTGACCATGCCGCCCACGTCGCCGCGCGCGACATGGGCCGCCATGGTCGCGTTCATGCGCCGCAGCCGCGCCGCCGAGAAACCACCAGTCATGATCATCGCCTCAGGCGTCGATGAAGACCTTGAAGCCGCCATAGCTCATGCGTTTCATGTCGAAGGGCATAGCGGCGCCATCCATCTTCAGCCGCGGATCCTTCATCACCTTGGCGTTGATCCTGTCGCGCTGCGCCTTGGACTTGTAGGTGATCCACGAGAACACCACCGTCTCGCCCGGCTTGGCCTTGGCGAGCTTGAGGAACGGCGTGCCCCACTTGATCGCGAGGTCGTCGCCGACGCACTCTTTGTAGTCGAGCGCGCCGAACTCCTTCCAGATCTTGCCAGCTTTGGCGGAGATCTTCTTGTAGGCCGCGAGCCGCTTCTTCAGCACCGGGATCACGAAACCGTCGACATAGGTCATGGGGGTCGCGCCTCCGTGTCGTGTGTCATTAATTAACTCAAGAGTTAACTAATGATACCTCACGCCCTTGTCAACGTCGCGCGATCATCGCGATGAACGGCGGTTCAGGCCTTGGCGGCCGCACGCACGGCGTCGGGCAGATCGAGGCCCACGCCGACCAGCCTGCCGAACAGATCGCGCAGCTTGCGCATGTCGGCCTCCGGCAGCGGCGGCCGCAGGATCGAGTCGATATTGGCGCGCAGATGCTCCTGCTTGCCGGTGCCGAACAGCACCACGTCGACGCCCGGCTCGTGTCGGACGAAGCGGTAGGCGGCGTCGGTCAGGCTGGTGGCGCCACCCTCGTGGATCAGGAAGGACAGCGGCGCATCGGACTGCGCGAACGCCGCCGGCACCTGGCCCGAGGCCGCGAGATCGGCCATCGCCTGCTTGAGCGCCGCCGGCCGGCTGAAGATGTTGCGCACCACGAACATCAGCAAGGTGCCGACGCCGCGCTTCTTGGCCGTCGGCAGGATGGCGCGGCGCGCGCCCTGGTTCATCATGCTGTAGGCCAGCATCACGACCTCCCACGGCGGCTCGGTGATGGCGCGGGCCATCATCTCCTGTTTGGGGTCATTCGGGCCGGTCTCGGTGATGCCGAGATGGCGCAGCTTGCCCTTCTCCTTCTCGCGCAGCAGCGCCGGTGCGATCTCCTTCATCGCGTGGTCGTAGTTGGCCGGCGCCACGGCGTGCAGATGGTAGATGTCGACATAGTCGGTCTTCAGCAGGCGCAGCGAATTCTCCAGCGCCTTCACCGCGTCGGCCCCAGATATCGGACCGCCGGGATTGCGCGACCGGCACTTCGATGAGATCACCACCTTGTCGCGGCGACCCGCGACCGCCTGGCCGACGACATGCTCGGTGCCATAGGCCTCGGCGGTGTCGAGGAAGTTCACGCCCAGATCGAGCGCCGCCCGCACCACGCCGACCGCCTGCGCGTCGGTGCCACCCGAACCCAGACCCAGCCGGCTGTTGCCGCCGCACCCCAGCCCGGCGACCGAAACCTTCAGGCCGGTGTTACCCAATGTCGTGTACTGCATTGAATTGTCCTGTCGGCGCGATGGCGATTGAAGGCATCATATTCGGTGGATTGATGGTGTAGCCTGAATTCTCGTCATGGAAGGATGGAGCCCGATGACCGAACGTCCGACGATCATCCGCAACGCAGCCTGGGCCGTGGCGTGGGACGCATCAGCGGGGCGGCACGTCTATCGACGCGACGTCGACATCCGGCTCGACGGCGGCAGCATCGCGGCCATCGAGCCCAAGGGCACGACACCGCCGGCACCGGGCGAGCGCGCGATCGACGCGGCGGGGCATCTGGTGATGCCCGGCCTGATCAACATCCACAGCCATCCCACGACCGAGCCGGCCTATCGCGGCGTGCGCGAGGATCACGGCGTGCCCGAGCATCAGATGACCGGACTGTTCGAGCGCCTGCAGGCCTATCGCCTCGACGACACTGGGCGCCGCGCGGCGGCGCGGCTTTCCTACAGCGAGATGCTGCGCTGTGGCACCACGACGGCGATGGACCTCACCGGCGATTTCGACGGCTGGTTCGACACCATGGCCGCGTCGGGCATGCGCTGGTATGTGGCACCGGCCTTCGCCTCGGCGCGCTGGGGCATGAGCGCGCCGCAGACCGTCACCTGGACCTGGGACGAGGCGGGCGGCACCCGCGGCTTCCAGAGCGCGCAGCGCGTCATCGCCGCCGCTGATTCGCATCCCAGCGGCCGGCTGCGCGGCGTGGTGTTCGCGGCGCAGATCGACACTGTGACGCCCGAGCTGCTGCGCGAGGCCGCCGCCTGGGCCGCCGAGACCGGCCATCCCTTCACCACCCATATCTCGCAGGCCGTGGTCGAGGTGCGCGAGATCATCCGCCGCCACGGCGTCACCTCGGTGCGCTTCGCCAACGACCTTGGCCTGCTGCGCCCCGGCACGATCCTGGCGCATTGCATCCTGCTCGACGACCACCCGCAGGTGCGCGCCCATACGCGGGCCGATCTCGACATCCTGGCGGCCTCGGGCGCGGCGGTGGCGCATTGTCCGCAGCCCTTCGCGCGTTACGGCGTGGCGATGAACCATGTCGGCCGCTACATCGCGCGCGGCGTGACCTTGGGCTTCGGCACCGATTGCGCGCCGCACAACGTGGTCGAGGAGATGCGCCTGGCGATCGTCGCCGGCCGCATCATGAGTGAGGACATCCACAGCATCGACACGGCCGCGGTGTTCCATGCCGCCACCGTGGGCGGCGCCAAGGCGCTGGGCCGTGACGATATCGGCCGGCTGGCGCCGGGCGCCAAGGCCGACATCGTGCTCGCCGATCTCTCGCACCCGGCGATGGCGCCGGCGCGCGATCCGCTGCGCTCCTTCGTCTTCCACGCCGCCGACCGCGCCGTGCGCACGGTGCTGGTCGACGGCGGCGTGGTGCTGAAGGATGGCAAGCCGGTGGGCCTCGATCCCGAGGGCGCCGTGGCCGAGCTGGTCGAGGCGCAGCAGCGCATGCTCCGGGACGCGCCCAAGTACGACTACGCCAAGCGCCACGGCGACACTATCACGCCGCTGTCCCTGCCCATCCTTTGAGCGATTCGCGAGACTTCCGCCGCCGATAGCGGTAGCCTCGCCGGCAGCGCATCCGGGGAGAGTCGCGTGGCCGCCATCCTGTTCCGCAATCTGAGCCTGCTCGATCCGCGCTGGACCGCCGCGCGCGGCGGCTACGAGGTGCTGGTCGAGGGCGCGACCATCAAGGAAGTCTCGGACAAGGCGATCAAGGCGTCGGGCGCGCGTATCGTCGATTGCGGCGGCCGCACTTTGATGCCCGGCCTGATCGACTGCCACGTGCACGTGTTCCTGAGCGAGGTGAACATCCGCAACCTCGAATCCGTGCCGCTCACCCTGCTGACGGCGCGCGCCGCCGACCTGATGAAGGGCATGATCGATCGCGGCTTCACGACCGTGCGCGACACCGGCGGCGCCGATTGGGGCATCAAGACCGCGGTCGAAAGCGGCCTGATCCCCGGCCCGCGGCTCTTCATCTCCGGGCGCGCCATCGGCCCGACCGGCGGTCACAGCGATTCGCGGCGACGCACCGATACCGGCGCGAATTGCGGTTGCTGCAACGCCCTGGTCTATGCCATGGCGATCGCCGACGGCGCCGACGAGGTGCGCAAGCTGGTGCGCGAGCAGATGCGCCAGGGCGCCGACCAGATCAAGATCATGTGCTCCGGTGGTGTCGCCTCGCCCTACGACCCGCTCGATTCGCTGCAGTACTCGCCGGCCGAGATCGCCGCGGCGACCGACGAGGCCGGGAATTTCGGCCGTTACGTGCTGGCGCATGCCTACACGCCCGAGGCGATCACGCGGGCCGTCAGCAACGGCGTGCGTACCATCGAGCATGGCAATCTGATCGATGCCAAGTCGGCCAAGCTGCTGGCGTCCAGGGGCGGCTTCATGATCGCCAACCTCGTCACCTACTTCGTGATGAAGGAGCGCGCGGCGCAGTTCGGCATGACCAAGGACATGCTCGACAAGAACGACATCGTCATGGATGGCGCGCTGCGCTCGCTGGAGATCTGCAAGAAGGCCGGTGTCGAGGTCGGCTATGGCAGCGACCTGCTGGGCCAGTTGCAGGTCGAGCAGAGTCGCGAGTTCATCTATCGCGCCGAGGTGCTGAAACCGCTGGAGATCATCCGGCAGGCGACGCTGGTGGGCGCCAAGATCCTGCGGCAGGAGGGCAAGCTCGGCGTCGTCGAGCCCGGCGCCTTCGCCGACCTGATTGTAGTCGACGGCGATCCGCTGAAGAAGCTCGAGCTGTTCCTCGATCAGGGCGCGCATCTGCCGGTGATCATGAAGGCCGGCCGGTTCCACAAGAACACGCTGAAGTAGGCGCGGGGGACGAGCAATGCTGTTGTTCAAGAACCTGCGCCTGCTCGACCCACGCTGGAATGAATCGCGCGGTGGCTACGAGGTTCTGGTCGAGGGCGATCTGATCAAGGAAGTCTCGGCCAAGCCTATCAAGGCGGCCAAGGCCACGGCGATCGACTGTGGCGGGCGCACCGTGATGCCCGGCCTGATCGACTGCCACGTGCATACCCACCACAGCGAGGTCTACATCAACCGCATGGAGGCGGTGCCGCTGACCCTGATGATGGCACGCTCGACCGGCCGCCTGAAGCGCATGCTCGATCGCGGCTTCACCACGGTACGCGACGCCGGCGGCGCCGACTGGGGTACCAAGACCGCGGTCGAGTCCGGCCTGATCCCCGGCCCGCGTATGTTCATCTCCTGCCGCTCCATTGGTCCGACGGGCGGCCACAACGACCGCAACCGGCGCACTGACTTCGCCGGGCCGCCCTGCCTGTGCTGCAACGGCATGGTGTTCATCCGCTGCATCGCCGACGGCCCCGACGCGGTGCGCAAGGCAGCGCGCGAGCAGATGCGCCAGGGCGCCGATCAGGTGAAGCTGATGGTCTCCGGTGGCGTCGCCTCGCCCTACGATCCGCTGGAGTCGATCCAGTTCACCATCGAGGAAATCACCGCCGCCGTCGAGGAGGCGCACGCCTTCGGCCGTTACGTGCTGACCCACGCCTATACGCCGGAGGCGATCACGCGCGCGGTCAATTGCGGCGTGCGCACCATCGAGCACGGCAATCTGGTCGACGCCAAGACGGCGAAGCTGATGGCCAGCAAGGGCGTCTACATGGTGCCCAACCTGATCGCCTACGACGCGATGAAACGGCGCGCCAAGGAGCTGGGCATGCCCGACTCCATGCTGGAGAAGAACGACGAGGTGCTGAAATACGGCTTCGCCGAGCTCGAGCACTGCCGCAAGGCGGGCGTGAAGATGGCCTACGGCTCCGATCTGCTGGGGGCGCTGGAGGACGAGCAGACGCGGGAGTTCCAGATCAGGGGCGAGGTCATGCCGGCGATCGACGTGATCCGCTCGGCCACGCTGATCGGCGCCGAGGTCGTGCGCCAGGAGGGCAAGCTGGGCGTGATCGAGCCGGGCGCCTTCGCCGACCTACTGGTGGTCGACGGCGATCCGCTGAAGAACCTCGGCCTGTTCCAGGACGGCGGCCCCAATCTCGCGGCCATCGTCAAAGGCGGCCACTTCCATAAGAACGCGCTGTGAGGGTTGTGCGCCTCATGGCTGGGGCCGCGCCACTCCAGTGGCGCGTCTTGCTTTGGACCGACAAAGACCGCGCCACTGGAGTGGCGCGCCCCCAGCTTCCATGAGCGCCGCGGCAATCATCCGCCGCCGCGCGCGGCGTTGGGCATTGAACGGCGCGGCCGGGGTCGGGCTGCTCTACATCCTCACGCCGCTGATCTTCGTCACTTGGTTGGCGTTCTTCCGGCAGGAGATTCCGTCCTTTCCGCCCGAGGGCTACAGCCTGCGCTGGTTCGCCGCGATCCTCGACCAGCGCAAGTTCGTCGACGGCTTCTCGCTCAGCCTGCGGGTGGGCGTGCTGGCGACCTTCATCGGCCTGGCGCTGGGCGTGCCGGCGGCGCTCTGCCTGGCGCGCTTCGACTTCAAGCTGCGCGCGCCACTGGCCAATCTGCTGCTGATGCCGGTGATCGTGCCCGGCGTCGTGCTCGGCACGGCGATGTATGTCTTCCACGTCGAGGTCGAGAACGGCCTCGACGTCGACGTGCTCGGCACCTTCTACGCCATGGTCGCGGGCCACGTGGTGATCGTGATCCCCTGGGTCGTGCGCCTGGTGACGGCGAGCCTCGCCGGCATGGATCGCGCCGTCGAGGAGGCGGCGCAGAATCTCGGCGCCGGACCGTGGACCACCTTCTGGCGCATCACCCTGCCGTCGATCCGACCGGGCATCGTGGCCGGCGCGCTGTTCGGCTTCGTCACCTCCTTCGGCAATCTCGAGATGAGCCTGTTCCTCGTCGGCCCGGGCCGCACGACCTTGCCGATCGTCATCCTCCAGTACCTGGAGTGGAAGATCGACCCGACGATCGCCGCCGTCTCGGTGCTGCAGATCCTGCTGATCGGAATCGCCATGCTGATCACCGACCGCTACGTCAAACTGACGCGGGTGGTGTGAGATGGCGCGGCTCGATCTCGAGGGCCTGTCCAAGCGCTACGGCGATTTCCACGCCGTGCGCGACGTCGACCTGCAGGTCGCCGACGGCGAGTTCCTCGTGCTGCTCGGCCCATCCGGCTGCGGCAAGACCACGACCTTGCGCATGGTCGCGGGCTTCATCGAGCCGACATCCGGCCACGTGAAGCTCGCCGGCAGCGACGTCACCGAGCTGCCGCCGTGGCGGCGCAACACCGGCATGGTGTTCCAGAGCTACGCGCTCTTCCCGCATCTGAGCGTGGCGCAGAACGTCGCCTTCGGCCTGGAGATGCGCAAGCTGCCGCGCGCCAACGTCGTCAAGCGCGTCGAGGAGGCGCTGGCCCTGGTGCGGCTGAGCGGTTTCGGCGCGCGCCTGCCGCGCCAGCTCTCCGGCGGTCAGCAGCAGCGCGTGGCGCTGGCGCGCGCGCTCGCCATCCGCCCCGACGTGCTGCTGCTCGACGAGCCGCTCTCCAATCTCGACGCCAAGTTGCGCCAGGAAGTGCGGGTCGAGATCCGCGAGCTGCAGCGTCAGCTCGGCCTGACCACGGTCATGGTCACCCACGACCAGGAAGAGGCACTGACCATGGCCGACCGGCTGGTGGTGATGAACGAAGGGTCGGTCCGCCAGGTCGGCACACAGCGTGAGCTCTACGAGCAGCCGGCCGACCGCTTCGTCGCGGGCTTTGTCGGCCGCAGCACCTTCCTCGCCGGCAGGATCGAGACACCCGGCCGTTTCCGCACCGAAGGCGGGCTCGACCTCGCCTGCGCCGGCGGCGCGCCGGGGCCGGCGTCTCTGGCGCTGCGGCCGGAGCGGCTGGAGATCGGCGCCGCACCGCTTCAGGGACTCGACAACCGCCTGCCGGGTACGGTGGAATTCGTTTCGTATCTCGGCGCGCTGACCGACATCCATGTCCGCCTGTCGCCCGCCGATCGCGTCGTCGTGCAGATCGCCAACCGCGACGGCGGCTTCGCGCCGCACGTCGGACAGCACGTCCATATCGGCTGGCCGGCGTCGGCCGGTCTCGTCTTCACAGGGTAGCGTCGAACGTCAACGGGAGAGGCACATGACAAAACGTCTGAAGCTCAATCGCCGCGCCGTTCTGGGCGGCGCCACCGCGCTCGCCGGCGGGCTAGCCATGCCGGCCATCGCGCAGGACAACAAGCGCATCGTCGTCGGCACCTGGGGTGGCGACTACTCGCGCCTGCTGGCCAAGAACATCGAGACACCGCTGCTCGCGCCCAAGGGCTGGGACGTGGTCAAGGACGAGGCCGGCGACCCGCCGCGCCGCGCCAAGGTGCTGGCCGAGAAGTCACTTCGTCGCGGCACCTCGGACATCCAGGGCGTCTCCGCCGCCAACATGTACGAGATGAACGAGCAGGGCACGATCCTCGATCTCGACTATTCGCAGATCCCCAACGCCAAGAACCTCATCCCGGCGATGAAGTACCGCTACGGCGTCGGCCACATCTATTCGGGCAAGGTCGGCCTGTTCAATCCCAAACTGATGGCCACGCCCGCGAGCTTCGCCGAGATCCTCGACCCCAAGCAAGGCGCCAAGCTCGGCATCATCGACATCCAGTACCAGTACACCATGCTCTGCGCCGGGCTGGCCGCCGGCGGCAAGGTCGGCGATTTCGAACCGGGCAAGGCGCTGCTGGTGGCCTGCAAGAAGGCCGGCGCGCGCATCTATCCCAGCAACGAGGCCTTCGCCCAGGCGCTGAAGACCGAGGAGATCGCCTGCGGCGTGATGTGGAAGGCGCGCGCGGTGCAGTGGCAGAACGCCGGCATCAACGTGCAGACCATCGCGCCCAAGGAAGGCGTGCCGATGTACGTCTCCGGCTTCGTCGTGCCGAAGAACGCGCCCAACAAGGCCGGTGCCTACGCCTATCTCGACGCCATGCTCGAGGCTTCGGCGCAGGAGGGCTTCGCCAAGGACATGGGCTACAACCCGACCGTGACCAACGCCAAGGTCGACCCCGAACTGCGCCGGCGCATCGGCTTCACCGACGAGGAGCAGACCCGGCTGGTCGATCTCGACTACGCCTACATGGCCAAGAACGACTCCGCCTTCAAGGAATGGTGGGACAAGTCGTTCAAGGCGTAGCCCGCAGCGGATGACCGACACGGCCATCGCCACCAACCCCGTCGCCGAAAAGCGACGAGGCGAGGGCTGGACGGCGGCGAGCCTGGTGTCGCCGGCGACGATCTTCGTCGCGCTCTGCCTGCTCGGGCCGCTGCTGATCCTGTTCCGTTACAGCCTCAACGAGTTCGTCACCGCCAAGAAGCTGATGGTCGAGGCGGTGACCATCGCCAACTACGTCAAGTTCTTCACCGATCCCTACTACACCTCGATCCTCGGCGTGACGGTGCGTGTGGCCGTCATCGTCACGGCGGCCTGCCTGGTGCTGGGTTTCCCGCTCGCCTATGTCGTGGCGCGCACGCAGTCGAGATTCAAGAACCTGCTGATCATCGCCATCGTGCTGCCGCTCTTCGTCGGCAACGCGGTGCGCGCGGCGGGCTGGATGGTGGTGTTTGGTACCAAGGGCTTCGTCAACGCCGCGCTGATGGGCATGGGCGTCATCACCAAGCCGATCGAGATCATGTTCAGCGAGACGGCGGTGATCATCGGCATCATCGCCGTCAACCTGCCTTTCATGGTGCTCAGCCTGCAGAGCGTGATCGAGGGCATCGACCGCTCGGTCGAGGAGGCCGCCTTCAGCCTCGGCGCCACGCCGGGCACGATGTTCCGCCGCGTGCTGTGGCCGCTGGCGCTGCCCGGTATCCTCGCCGGCACCATCCTGACCTTCATCCTGGCAATGAACGCCTACGCCACGCCGTTCCTGCTGGGCGGCCCGCTGTTCAAGATGATGGCGCCGCTGGTCTACAACCAGTTCACCCAGCAGACCAACTGGCCCTTCGGCGGCGCCATCGCCTTCGTGCTGATGACGGTGACCCTGCTGCTGACCATGGCGGCGAACCTGCTGGTGCAGCGCCGCTATCGCCGCTGAGCCTCAGCCGCCGAACGCCTCGCGGATGGCGTTGTCGTCCAGCGCCGGCCGGCCTAGGCTCACGACGCAACGCGATGCGGAGGACACGCGATGAGCTTGAGCATCACGCCGCTATCGCCGCATACCGGCGCGGAGGTTCGCGGCGTCGACCTGACACGCGGCGTCGACGAGGCGACACGCGCGCGTCTGAACCGCGCCTTCGTCGAGCACTCCGTCCTGGTGATCCGCGACCAGAAGCTCTCGCCGCCGCGGATGCTCGACGCCGTGCGCCTGTTCGGCGAGGTGTTCGAGCAGCACAACAGCCGCTTCGCGCTGCCGGACTTCCCGCTGATCCACTACATCTCCAACAAGGACTTCTTCCCCGACGGCACGCGCTATATCCCTGGCGAGGGCTACCACACCGACCACTCGAACGACGCGCGGCCGCCCAAGGCCACGGTGCTGCACGCCGTCGAGCTGCCCGATACCGGCGGCGACACCCAGTTCGTCAACATGCACCGCGCCTACGAGACGCTGCCGGACGCGATCAAGGCGCGCGTCGAGGGGCTGAAGGCGGTGCACGTCTACCAGAGCCGCCACAGCGCGCGGAAGCTGATGGGCCTCGACCCGTCGCGGCGCGAGCGCGTGCCCGAGGCGGTGATCCATCCCATCGTGCGCACCCATCCCGAGAGCGGCCGCAAGTCGCTCTACATCAACCCGATCCGTATCGAGGGCATCGTCGGCATGGACGAGCCCGAGGCGCTGTCCCTGCTCGACGAGTTACTGGCACACGCCACGCAGCTCGCTCACGAGTACCGCCACAAATGGCAGCCCGGCGACCTCACCATCTGGGACAATCGCTGCCTGCTGCACAAGGCCAATGGCGATTACGACATGGAGCAAACGCGCTATCTCTACCGCGTCATGCTGCGTGGTGACGTTCCGGTGTAAGCTGGAGCGACCAATCACACCTGTCATCCCGAGCGTAGCGAGGGATCTAGGCCAACTCTGGATCCCTCGCTGCGCTCGGGATGACAGGGTGACATTGGATCCAAGCGCATCGCTCTAAAGATACACCGCCTTCATCAGCGCGTCGGCGTAACGGCCGCCGGCGGCGGCGCCGGGCGGGATGGCGGCGGAGAGCGACGACACCTCGGCGGGCGTGAGCCGCACGTCGAGCGCGGCCATGTTCTCGTCGAGGCGAGACGCGCGCTTGGTGCCGGGGATCGGCACGATGTCCGGGCCTTGCGCCAGCAGCCAGGCCAGCGCCACCTGCCCCGGCGTGCAGCTCTTGGCGCGCGCGATGCCTTCGATGGCGCCGACGAAGCCCAGGTTGCGCGCGAGGTTGTCGGCGGCGAAGCGCGGATGGCGGCCGCGGCCATCGCCTTCGGGGATGTCGCCGATCTGCCGTACGCTGCCGGTCAACAGGCTGCGGCCCAGCGGCGAATAGGCGACATAGGCGATGCCCAGCGCGCGGGTCGTCTTCAGCGTCTCCTCGGCATCGACGCGATAGAGCAACGAGTATTCGCTCTGCACCGCGGCGATCGGGTGCGTGGCGTGCGCGCGGCGGATGGTTGCGGGCGCGGCTTCGCTCAGCCCCAGCGCGCGCACCTTGCCCTGCTTCACCAGCTCGCCCATGGCGCCGACCGTGTCCTCGATCGGCACCGCGGGATCGACGCGGTGCTGGTAGTAGAGATCGATCACGTCGACACCCAGCCGCTTGAGGCTGGCCTCGCAAGCCGCCTTCACATGCTCGGGCCGTCCATCGACGCCGTTGGCACCACCGGGCCGCTGCACCTGGCCGAACTTGGTGGCCAGCACGACGCCGTCGCGCCGCCCAGCGGCCAGCGCCTTGCCGATCAGCGTCTCGTTGTGGCCCCAGCCATACATGTCGGAGCTGTCGAGCATGGTCACGCCGCGATCCAGCGCGTGGTGGATCAGCGCGATGCCCTCGGCGTCGTCGGCCTTGCCATAGGTGCCGGACAGCGACATGCAGCCCAGGCTGATCGCCGACACGCTGAGATCGCTGGAGCCCAGCTTGCGTTTCGCCACCGACATGGAAATCTCCTAGGTCGTGCCCCAGACGCGCCGCGCAGTATCGGCGATCAGCGCCATCTTGGCCCATTGTTGGTCTTCGCTGAGCAGGTTGCCGCCGGCGACGCTGGCGAAGCCGCATTGCGAGGAGAGCGACAGGCGGTCGAGGTTGACGTGCACCGAGGCCTCGTCGATGCGCCGACGCAGATCGTCGACGCTCTCCATCTCGGGGCTCTTCGACGACACCAGGCCGAGCACGACGTGCCGATCGGCCGGCACGTGGCGCAGTGGCGCGAAGTCGCCGGCGCGCTGGCTGTCGTACTCCAGGAAATAGACATCGACCGGGAAGTCGTTGAACAGCTTGCGCGCGACGGGCTCGTAGCCGCCCGAGGCCATCCAGCGGCCACGGAAATTGCCACGGCACAGATGCATGCCCACGGTGACGCCGGCCGGCCGTCCCTCGAGGATGCGACGGATCACCGAGACGTAGAGGTCGAGCAGCGCGTCGGGATCGCCGCCTTGTGCGCGGGTCTGCTCGCGCACCAGCGGATCGCACAGCATCGCGACCGGGACCTCGTCCATCTGCACGTAACGGCAGCCGGCCTTCACCAGCTCGTCCAGCTCGGCGCGGTAGATGGCGATGAGGTCGTCGAAGTAACCCGACGCGTCGGCATAGGCCTGCGGGTCGAAGGCCGACGTGAAGCGGAAGAAGTGGAAGGCGCTGGGCGTCGGCAGGGTCGCCTTGGGCAGCGCGGTCTTCGCCAAGCGCTTCACGCGGGCGTATTCGGCGAGCGTGATCGGCGCGCGCCGGCGCAGCTTCTGGGCGGCGACGCAGGTCGGCCATTCGTAGCTGCCGCCCTCGGCGTCACGGAAGCGGAACTGCGAGGGCGCCAAGCGGATGCCGTCGAGGCCCTCGAAGAAGAAGCCGAACCAGGAGGTGCGGCCGAACTCGCCGTCGGTGACGACGCGGAAGCCCAGCGCCTCCTGCTTCGCCACGACCCGCGCGATCTCGCGCTCCAGCGTGGCGGCGTGGTCGGCCGGTCCGGCGGCGACCGCGTCCTTGAGTGAGCGCGGGCGCAGCAGGCTGCCGATCACCTCGGCTCGGAAGGGTGGCTGGGTGGCATCAGCGCGCGACATGCCGCCGAGCAAAGCATGACGGCCGCGACGACGCTAGCCGTTGCTCCACAGCCGCGTGGTGTAGGCGCCGTCGACACTTGAATCGATCTGCTTCTCCAGCTCCTCGCCGCCACCCATCCTGGGCGCGATGATCTTGCCGAAGGAGACGCGGCCCGGCGCCGGCCAGGCGGCCGGATCCCACAGCCTGGCGCGCAGGATCGAGCGGGCGCAGTGGAAGTAGCAATGCTTGATGCGGATGCGAGTGGCCAGCAGCGCCGGCTTGCCCGCCGAGCTCATCGAGGCCACGAGATCGCCATCGTCGTGGATCTCCGCGGTCCCCGACACGCGCAGCGTCTCGCCGGTCGCCGGCACCAGCGCGATCAGGCCGATCTTGCCGTTGGCGATGATGTTGGTGAGGCCGAAGGCGAGGTTGTTGCCGGCGCGCTCCGGGATCAGCAGGGTGCGCGGATCCTCGACACGGATGAAACCCGGCTCATCGCCCTTGGGCGAGACCTCGACCGTGCCGTCCTCGCTCACCGTGCTGACCAGTGCGAAGGGGCAACGCTTGAGGAAGGCGATCGCCTGCTCGTCGAGCTCGGGCGCAATCTTGTTGAAGGTGCGTGGATTCGGCGGCTTGACGATATCGCGAAGGGCATCGACTGACGTGAGACGCGCCATGTGGTTCGGCTCCATGAAAGGCGACCTCGATGATCGTCGACGCCGTGCCGCGATTCAACCGCGCCGACCGAGGGGTCTTGCTCTTGCCCACAGCGACGTTCGGCCATGGATCGTTCATCCTCTGCCCGCACGAAATCAGGAGCCAACCGATGGCAAAGCCGAAGAAACCAGGACCAAGGTCGCGGAGCGGCGCACAACCAGCCGTCCGTGTCGAGTTCGACTACGCCGAGGCGTCCCTTCTGGTCGTCGCGACCAACGTGCTGTTCGGCGGGGCGGCGGGGCGCGATGGTCCCGATGCCGAGACGACGCGAACGCTGAAGAGCCTGATGAACAAGCTCTACGCCGCCGAGCCGCAGCTGAAGGCTGACGCGCGCCGGATCGAAAAGGAGATGCGCGACTTCCTCATCGACGAGAGCGAAGATCTCGATGGCGACGAAGACGAAGAGGACGACGCGGCCGATATGGGCCCGCTGAAGGGCGCCAACCTGCTTCCCGTCATCCTAGCCGCGATGGAGGAGGGCCGCGCGATCCCGTTGCTGCGTCGCGACGGTGTCATCGATCTGTTTCCCACGGGCGCCGGCCAGATCGGCGATGTCGGGGTGGCGATCGGATGGAGCGCGGCGCATGGGGACTACACGCTGGTGCGCATGGACGAGGTCATTGGTATCGGATTGGACAGTCCGCGAACGCGGCCGGCCGCGACGGATCCGGCAGCCGCGACGCTGGCGCGACTCTGTCCCAAGCCACCCACCGGCGGCAGCCTTCTTTAGAGGCTCAAGCCGTCCATGTTGGCGTATAGCGTCCGCAATAAACGCTTGAGCGTCGCGATGTCGCGCGGCGACAGGCCGGCGGTCGCCACGCGTTCGTAACGTTCGGCGATCGGTATGACGCGTCGGGTCATCGCGCGGCCGGCCATCGTCAGGTGCAGGGTCACGACGCGGCCATCGTCCTCGGCCCGCTTGCGCTCGACCAGCTTGCGGCGCTGCAGGCCGTCGAGCACGCGCGACAAGGTCGAGATCTCGATGCTGGTCCGGCTCGACAGCTCGCCCACCGTCTGGCCGTCGCGGTCGGTCAGCGCCGCGAGCGCGCGCCACATTGGCAACGTGATGCCCAGCGGCCGCACCTCCTCGCTGAACGAGGCCGCGATGCGCGCGCCGGCGCGGTTCAGCAGATAGGGGACGTAATCGTCGAGCGGCAGCACGCTATTCGGCCGCCCGCAGGTCGAGCTTGGTGTGTGCGCCATCGAAGGCCGGCGCGACCTCGCGCATGAAGCGCTGCATCTGCTCCTTCACCAACGCGTGCGGCTTGGCGCCGTAATTGAAGTACAGGATCACCTCGGCGATGCCGGCGGCCTCGACCGCCTTGAGATCCTCGATGATCTTGCTCGGCGGGCCGACCAGGATCGACTTGCTGGTGAGCTTCTCCGGCCGCATCTCGCGCAGGAGGTTCACGATCTCGACGAAATACTTGTACGTCGGCGGCACCTTCTCGCCCGAGGATGACGGGAAGGCGGCGATCAGCGCGTCGTGGAAATAGCGGATCAGCGCCTCGCGGCCATAGGCCTCTTCCTGGGGCGTCGACGCGATATGCACGAAGTAGGAGCACATCGCACGCCGCGCCGGGCGTTTATGCGTGCCCTCGCAGGTCTCCCGATAGACCCGCACGGCGTCGGCCAGCGAGCCGTAGACCATAGCGGCGGCGAAGGGTGCGTAGATGATGTTCCAGTCATTGCGCGCCGCCAGCTCCATCGAGGGCCGCGAGAAGCAGGCCACATAGGGCCTCAGCGGTTGTTGCGCCGGCCTCGGCCGCACCTCGACGTTGTCGAACTGGAAGAAGCGGCCCGTGTGCGACCACTTGCCGGTCTCGGTCCAGGCACGCCAGACGACCTCCAGCCCTTCGGCGAAGAGCTCGGCGGAGTCGTCGAAATTGGCCTGGAACGGGCCGTACTCCAGCCGGTCGTAGCCGCGGCCGGCGGCGAAATCGACGCGTCCACCCGACAGCAGATCGAGCGTCGCCCATTCCTCCGCGACATGTAGGGGATGGTGCACCGGCAGCAAGGTCACCGCCGGCGCCAGCCGGATGCGCTTCGTGGCCCCGGCGATCTGCGCCAGGATCGCCAGCGGGCTGGCGTTGACGCCCAGCAGGTTGAAGTGATGCTCGCCGATCCAGGCCGAGTTCAGCCCTACCGCCTCGGCCCACAGCGCCTCGGCGTAGATGTCCTTGATAAAGGACTCGGCGCTGCGCGGATTGTCCTTGTAGCGGTTGTCGCTCAGCGTGAAATAGCCGAAATCCAGCGCCATCGCCGCCTCCTGTCATCGTTGGCCGCCATCCTGCGCCTGCCAGCATATATTTGCAAATGCAAGTATATGCCATCCGGTTGACGCGCCCTAGGCTCGCGCCGCCAGCCGAACCGAGGAGATCCCGATGGCCCGCGTCCGCTATGTCGCCCCCGAGGAATTGTCGCCCGAGAACAAGGACGTGATCTGGCGCGACCGGCCGATCTATCGCGCGCTGGCCAACAGCCTGGACGGCGCGCGCGCCTTCAACGGTATCGCCCGCTGGATCCGCTTCAAGAGCAAGCTCGACGGCCGCCTGCGCGAGCTGGTGATCCTGCAGATCGGCTACGTCGCGTCCTCGCCCTATGAGTGGGCCCACCACATCGAGATCGGCCGCGAGTTCGGCGTGAGCGACGCCGACATCGACGCGTTGATCGTCGAATCGAAGGGCGGCACCAGCGCGCTGCCCGCCTTCGAGCGCGCCCTGCTGGCCGCCGCGCGCGAGATGGAGGCCGACCATCGCGTGTCGGACGCCACCTTCGGGGCGCTCCGGGCGAAGCTCGACGACGAGGGCATCGTCGAGTTTACGCTGTTCGCCAGCTTCTACTGCGCCGTCGTGCGCGTGCTGGCGACACTCGAGATCGACCTCGAGCCCGAGCTGCTGCCGTTGCTCAAGCGGTTTCCGCTGCCGTGACTTTCTGCTGGCCAGGATAGTCGGCGTCGAGCACGAAGGGATAGGGCCCAGCGAACTGGCCGACATAGGCGGTGTGGCTGACCAGCCCGGCACCCTCGTCCCAGGTGTGGATCTGATAGGCCGGCGGTTCCATGGTGAAGGTCGAAGGCTCGTTGCCGGGCGCCAGGTGCAGGGTAACCTGATGCGCCGTGCTGGGCGCCACCGAGCCGATGGTGCCGGCCCAGCGCGTCACGATCGGTCGATGATGATGGCCGCAGACGACGCGTTCGACGTGGCCGTACTTGCGGATCACATCGGCCATCCGCGCGCCGTCGCGGCAGTTGATGTCGTCCATCGCCGCCAGCCCGGTTGAGAACGGTGGATGGTGCATGAAGATCAGGGTCGGCCGGCCCCGCTCCTCGGCCAGCCGTTCGTCGAGCCAGCGCAGGCGGCGCTCGCACATCCGGCCGTGACCGGCGCCCGGGACGATGGTGTCGAGGCCGATCAAGCGCACGTCGTTGTCCTCGACGACGTAGTGCAGGAACTCACCGTCCTCCGGCAAGTAACCGTCCGCGCCAAAAGCCGCGGCCATCTCGGCCCGGCGATCGTGATTGCCCGGCACGAGATAGACCGGCATCTCCAATGCCAAGAGGATGCGGCGCAGCTCGGCGTATTCCGCCGGCAGGCCACAATCCGTCAGGTCGCCGGTGGCGATCACCACGTCGGGCAGGCGCGGCAGGCCATTGATGGCTTCGACCGTGGCTTCCAGCATGGCGTTGGTCTCGACCACGGTGTACGCCCGCTTGCCGGGCGGGCGTACATGCAGGTCGGTGATCTGCGCGATGATCATCGTGGTCACTCCGCTTAGGGCAGTTTCAGTGCGGTCTGGTCGACGTAGGGCTTGAGCAATTCGTCGGCCTTCTTCTGCGCGTCGCGCACAGCGGCGTCGGGCTTTTTCTTGCCGTTCATCACCGCCTGCACTTCATCCTCCAGCGCCTTGCGCACCGCGACGGTCTGGTAGGTAGCGAACCACGGCTGGGCGAAGACCAGCTGGTCGAGCGCCACTTTGGCGTCCGGGTTCTTGGCGATGAAGTCCTTCATCTCGGCGGTGTCATAGGCCGACTTGCGCGGCGCGAAGTAGCCGGTGAAGCGACTCCAGCCGCCCAGCGTCTCGGTCGACGACAGCCACTTGATGAACTTCCAGCCGGCCTGCTGGCTGGCCTCGCTCTGGCCCTTGAACATCACCAGCGAGGCGCCACCGATCGGCACGGCGTTGCGCACGTTGCGCGGCACGAAGCCGACATTGTACGGGCTCTTCATGTTCTCGCGGATGAACGACAGCGAGCCGGTCGACAGCAGCACCATCGAGGCCTTGCCCGCGAAGAACGCCGTCGACACGCCGCCGGCTTCGACGACGCCGGGCTGCATCACCTTGTGCTTGTGGATCAGGTCGTCGACCAGGCGCACGGCGCCCAGCATCGAGGGCGTGTCGTAGTAGACCTCGCCGCCGTAGTCCTCGTTGAAGTAGCGCCCGCCGTTGGACATCGACAGCGCGCTCATCAGCCAGCCGAGATAATCGTAGCCGGCCGGCATCAGGAAGCCGTAGCGCTCGATCTTATCGCCGTCGCGTTTGGTGAGCTTCTTCGCCGCGTCGACCAGCTCGGCCCAGGTCCGCGGCGGCTTGTTGGGGTCCAGCCCGGCCTGCTTGAAGTGCTCGACGTTGTAGTAGACCAGCGGCGTCGAGTTGTGGAACGGCACGCCATAGAGCTCGCCGTCGACCGTGGCGTTGGCGTGCAGCGCCGGCCAGAAATCGGCGAGGAACTTGTCGCGCGTGGCGCCATCGGCCTTGATGAAGGGCTCGAGGGACATGATGTCGCCCGCCAGCTTGAGGTCGACGTTGAAATTGGCGCTCATCAGCACGACCGCCGGCGGCTTGCCGGCTTTGGCCGCGGCCTGCGCCTTCAGCTTGGTGTCGTCGTAGCCGCCGGTATAGACGGCGGTCACTTCGACCTCCTTCTGGCCCTCGTTGTAGGCCTTCACCAGCCGCGTCATCTCGCGCGCCAGCTTGCCCTCGACGGGTACCGGAAAGAAAAAGTCGATCTTGGTCTGCGCGATCGCCGAGGTGGCGCCAACGCAGCCCACCGCCAGCGCCATCGCGCCCGCGGTCAGACGTGCTCTGAACGACATGGTCATCTCTCCTTCAGCCTTTGATCCCGCTGAACACGAAGCTGTCGACGAAGCGGCGCTGGAACGCGACGAAGGCCACGGCGAGCGGTACCATGACCAGGAGCGTGCCGGCCGCCAGCACGCCCCATTCCTTGCCGCCCTCGGCGCCGCGCGTGAACGCCGCGAGGCCGATGGTCAGCGTGTGGTTGTCGGAGTCGTTGATCACCATCAGCGGCCACAGGAACTCGTTCCAGTGGGCGGTGACCGAGACGATGGCGAAGGCGACCAGGCCGGGTCGCGCCATCGGCAGCAGCACGTACCAGACCACCGCCCACCACGGCGCGCCGTCGATCGCGGCCGCCTCCTCGAAATCGCGCGGGATGGCGCGGAAGGTCTGGCGCATCAGGAAGGTGCCGAACGCGGAGGCGAAGTACGGCGCCATGGCGCCGGCCAGCGAGTCGTAGAGGCCGAGATCGACCACCGTGCGCAGATTGGGCACTATGAGCGCCGGCGGCACGAGCATGAGCTGCAGCAGGAAGGCATAGAACAGCGCATCACGACCGGGAAAGCGCAGGCGCGCGAAAGCGTAGCCGGCGAGGCTGATCGTGACGCACTGCACCAGCAGCACACCGCTCACCACGATCGCGGTGTTGACGTAGTAGAGGCCGAAAGAGCCGCTATCGAGCGCGTTGCGGAAGTTCGACAGCGTCGGGTTGAGATCGGGGGTCAGCGTCGCCATGCCGGCGCTGCCCGCGCCTTCGGGACGGAACGCGGCCACCACCGTCCATATGAACGGCGCCGCCCAGACAAAGGCGACGGCGCAGACCAGCGCCACCAACAGCATCGCGGTGAGGCCGCCGTCACGCCGCACCGCGACCTCCCCGCTCCATGACCCGGATCGAGCCCAGCGAGATTGCCAGCAGCACCGCGACGCTGATCACGGTCGCGGCGGCGGCCTTGCCGTAGTCGAAGTTCTCGTGCGCTTCCTGGAAGATGTAGAACAGCAGCAGGTTGGTGGCGTTGCTCGGCCCGCCCTTGGTCAGCACGACGACGTGGTCGACATTGGTCAGCACGTTGATCAGCGCGATCACCACGACGAAGGCCGTGGTCGGCGCCAGCGCCGGCAGGATCACGTACCACAGCCGCTGCAGGCCGTTGGCGCCGTCGATCATCGCGGCTTCGATGGTGTCGCCGGGGATGTTCTGAAGGCCGGCGATGTAGAAGAGCATGTAGTAGCCGGCGTTCTTCCACACCGAGAGCCCGATGATCGACCACAGCGCCACGTCGCTGTCGCCCAGCCAGTTCGGGCCACTGAGCCCCAGCTTGCCGAGGTGGTAGTCGAGCAACCCGACACCAGGCAGGAAGATGAAGAAGAATAGCGATGCCGCCGCCACCAGCGGCACCAGCGAAGGGAAGAAGAAGATCGTGCGCAACACCGTGGCCAGCCGCGTCGAGCGCTGGACGGCGAGCGCGAATAGCAGCGCCAGCACGATGGTCGGCGCCAACGTGCCCAGCGCATAGACGACATTGTTGATCAGCGCCTGGTGGAACGCGGGATCGGACAGCACCGTACGAAAGTTCGCCAGCCCGGCGAAACGGGCCGGCTCCGGACTGCCGTGCCGACTGACATACAACGAGTCGATGACGACGCGGATCACCGGCAGGTAAGTGAACAGCACCAGGAACAGCAGCGACGGCGCCAGCAGCGCGTAGGGAAGCCACCAGGCGCGGCGCGACAGGCGCGCCGAACGCGTCCGCGG
>CAYTFW010000004.1:0-15773 GCA_964437145.1 uncultured Rhizobiaceae bacterium | reverse complement strand
CCAGAAGCCGGTGTTGAAACTGCCGGAGTTGCCGAAGCCGGTATTGCCGTTGCACGAGTTGAAGAAGCCGACGTTGCCGCCGCCGGAGTTGAAGAAGCCAACATTGTTGTTACCCGAGTTGACGAGCCCGAAGTTCCCGGGGATCGCGCGCGATCCACCGGCCGTCATCAAACCATCATCGCCCGGTAAGATTCGCGACACCCCTCGACCGTAAGTCCGGCCGCTCCAAGTCGCGGGGTGGCCGGATGGCGGGGGTATCGCTGCGTGCGATTGGCAAGTCGTTCGGCGCCACCGAAGTGCTACGCGACGTGTCGCTCGACATCGGTGAACGCGAATTCCTCACGTTGCTGGGGCCCTCGGGCTGCGGCAAGAGCACGCTGTTGCGGGTGATCGCCGGGCTGGAGCGCCAGGATCAGGGCGGCGTCGTGATCGGCGGCCGGGTTGTCGACGAATTGCGCCCGGCCGAGCGCGATGTCGCCATGGTCTTTCAGAGCTACGCGCTCTACCCGCACATGAGCGCCGGCGAGAACATCGCCGTGCCGCTGATGATGCGCCGCTCGCGGCCCTGGCAGCGCCTGCCGGTGCTGCGCTGGATGAGCCCGCGGGCGCGCCGCATCCGCCGCGATGTCGAGGCCGAGGTAGCGCGCGTCGCCGGCACGCTCGACATCGGCCATCTGCTCGCGCGTCGACCGGGACAGCTCTCCGGCGGCCAGCGCCAGCGCGTGGCGCTGGCGCGCGCCATGGTGCGCCAGCCGCGCGCCTTCCTGATGGACGAGCCGCTCAGCAACCTCGACGCCAAGTTGCGTGTGCAGGCGCGCGCCGAGATCGCCGAGCTGCACCGCCGGCTGGCCACCACCTTCGTCTACGTCACGCACGACCAGGGCGAGGCGATGACCATGTCGGATCGCGTCGCCGTGATGATGGATGGCCGCATCCTGCAGGTCGCCGCGCCGGCCGCGATCTACGACGATCCCGCCGATCTGCGCGTCGCGGAGTTCGTCGGCAGTCCGCGCATCAACACGCTAGCGGGCATGGTTCGTCAGGACGGCGCGGTCGAGGTCGATGGCGCCGTCATGCCGATCCGCCCAAAGGCGGACGCCGGCAGCCGCGTCACCCTGGCCTTCCGGCCCGAGCACGCGACACTCGACGCGCACGACTCCGCCGGCGCGATCCACGGCATCGTGCGCCATCGTGAGAATCTCGGCTCCGACCTGTTTGCGCATGTCGTGCCCGTCGGCGCGCGCCAGCCGCTGATCCTGCGCCTGACGCCGGGGCGCATCGGCGAGGTGACGATGGACAGCGCCGTGGTCGTGCGCCCCGCGCCGCGACACATCCTGGCCTTCGACGCCGATGGCCGCCGGTTGGCGACGACCCCGTGACCGTCGCGTCCCTGCCCGCGATTGACGGCGCCGAGCGCGCGCAGGGAGGCGGCCGCCAGGCCCGCGTCGAGGCGTTGGCGGCCTGGGCGCTGGCGGCGCCGGCGACCTTCCTGCTGTTCGCCATCCTGCTGCTGCCGACGCTGGCGACGGTCGTGCTGTCCTTCACCGACTGGCAGTTCGGCGCCGCCACGCTCAACTGGGTGGGGCTCGGCAACTACGCCAAGCTGTTCGGCGACCGGGTCTTCTGGAAGTCGCTCGGCAACACGCTGCTCTATGTCGGCTTCGTCGTGCCGGCGTCGGTCGTGTTGGCGTTGTTCATCGCGATCCTGATCGAGTCCGGCACCTCGCTGCGCGGCTTCTACCGCGCCGCCTACTTCCTGCCGGTCACGGCCACGCTGATCGCGATGGCGACGGTGTGGGAGATCATGCTGCATCCCAGCATCGGCCTGATCAACCTGCTGAGCGAGGCGCTGGGGCTGGGCAAGCACAACTGGCTGAAGGACCCAGGCCTCGCGCTGCCCTCGCTGGCGGCGATCGGCGTCTGGCAGTTGGTCGGCCTGAACATGGTGCTGTTCCTCGCCGGGCTGAAGTCCATCCCGCGCGATCTCTACGAAGCGGCCGCGATCGATGGCGCCGATGGCTGGTGGAGCCGCTTCACCACGGTGACCTGGCCGATGCTGGGGCCGGCTTCGCTCTTCGTGCTGGTGATTTCCTCGATCCGCAGCTTCCAGGTCTTCGACACGGTGGCGGTGCTGACCGAAGGCGGGCCCAACAAGGCGACCGAGGTGCTGCTCTACACCATGTACCAGGAAGGCTTCGGCTTCTTCCGCGCCGGCTATGGCGCGGCCATCACCGTGGTCTTCCTCGTCTTCGTGCTGCTGCTGACCCTGCTGAAGGTGCGGCTGGCCGAGCGCCGCGTGCACTACGCATGACCGCCGCGCCGTCTCTGCCCACCGCGGCGCTGCGCCATTTCCTGCTGATGGCCGGCGCTATCGTGATGCTGGCGCCCTTCGTCTGGATGCTCTCGCTGTCGCTGCGCGCGCCCGACGACATCTTCACCGCCGATCTGCACCTGATCCCGGTGAAGTGGGACGCGCTGCGCAACTACACGGCCGCCTTCGAGAAGGTGCCGATGCACCGCTACCTGCTGAACGGCGCGCTGGTGACGGCTACCATCTTCACCCTGCAGGTCGCCTTCGCGCTGCCCGCGGCCTACGCGCTGGCCAAGCTGCGCTTCAGCGGCGCCAAGCCGATCTTCGCGCTGGTTCTGTTCGGCCTGCTGATCCCCTCGCACGTGCCCGCGATCCCGCACTACATCATGCTGAGCCAGGCCGGGCTGCTGAACTCCTATGCCGGGCTGGTGATGCCCTCGATCATCTCAGTCTTCGGCATCTTCTGGATTCGCCAGTTCTTCCGCACCGTGCCCGACGACCTGCTGCACGCCGCGCGGCTCGACGGCATGGGCGAGTTCGAGATCGTCTGGCGCATCATGCTGCCCGCCGCGGCGCCGGCGCTCACCGCCTTCGGCATCCTCTCCGTCGTCATCCACTGGAACGACTATTTCTGGCCGCTGCTGATCGTCACCAGCCCCGATATGGCGATGCCGGCGTTAGGCACAGTCTATCTGCGCAACACCGAGGCCGGCATCGACTACGGCCCGCTTATGGCCGGCGCCGTGATCATCACCGCGCCGCTGGTGTTGTTCTTTCTCGCCGCGCAGCGGCGGTTCATCGAGGGCATGACGCTCTCGGGCATCAAGTGAAGGACGGACAGGAGAGAGCCATGCTGAGACGCACGATGATGAAGGCGGCGGCCGCGGCCGCCGCGATAGTGGCCGCGCCGGCCATTGCTCAGTCGACCACGGAGATCGTCGTCGAGTACTCGATCCCCGATCTGTTCAAGGCTCTGCATGAGGAGATCGCGCGGGAGTTCATGAAGGCCAACCCGCAGTACAAGATCACCTTCCGCGCGCCGCAGCCTGGCTACGAGGAGATCACCCAGAGCGTGCTGCGCGCCGCCGTCACCAACACCCTGCCCGACGTCGCCTATCACGGGCTGAACCGCCAGCGCATCTTCGTTGATCGCGGCATCGTCCAGCCGCTCGACGGCTTCATCGCAGCCGACACGCAGTTCAAGGAATTCGGCCACGCGCCGGGGCTGCTGGATATCGGCAAGGTCAAGGGCAAGCAGTACGGCATCGGCTTCTCGCTCTCGACGCCTATCATCTACGTCAACGGCGACCTGGTCGAGAAGGCCGGCGGCAACCTCGCCGCGCTGCCCGCGACCTGGGATGGCATCTTCGAGCTGGCGCGCAAGATCAAGGCGCTGGGCGGCAACACCCAGGGTTTCCACTTCGACTGGGACATCACCGGCAACTGGATGTTCCAGGCGCTGGTGTTCTCCAACGGCGGCACCATGCTGAGCGCGGACGAGAAGAAAGTCACCTTCGACGGCGACGCCGGCAAGCAGGCGATCGCCACGCTCTCGCGCATGGTCAAGGAGGGCACCATGCGCGACGTGGCGCAGTCGGTGGCGCTGCAGGATTTCACCTCGGGCACCATGGGCATCTGGGGCCACTCGACGTCGCGCCTGGGCGGCGTCACCAAGCAGGTGGGCGACAAGTTCAAGCTGCGCACCGCGGCGTTTCCAACCACCGCGAACGGCCGCCTGCCGATGGGCGGCAACACCGCGATGCTGTTCGCCAAGGACCCGGCCAAGCAGAAGGCGGCCTGGGACTACATCAAGTTCGCCACCGGCCCGATCGGCGCGACGATGATGGTCAAGGCCACCGGCTACTTCCCCTCGGCGCTGAAGGTCGCCGACGACCCGGCGCTGCTGAAGGATTTCTACGCCGCCAACCCCAACCATCTCGTGGCGATGAAGCAGCTGCCCAAGGCGACCGGCTGGTACGCCTTCCCGGGCGAGAACGGGCTGAAGATCACCGACGTGATCAAAGACCACCTGCAGTCCGTGGTGGCGCAGAAGGCCGAGCCGATGACCGCGCTGGCGGCCATGTCGAAAGAAGTGCAGGCGCTGCTGCCGGCTTAAGCCGACCGATCAGGGTTGCGCGACGGGCCGGCGCGATGCCGGCCCGTCTTCGTTTCAGCTCGCCGCGCGCTCGCGCGCCACACTCTCCAGCAGCCACGAGACGAAAGCCTTGATCTTGGGCCGGCGCATGCGCTCGGCCGGCGCCACGACGTAGTAGGCGCTGTCGCTGGGCAGCGCCATGTCGAACGGCGCCACCAGACGACCGGCCTTCATGTCGGCGGCGACCAGCGGGCGATGGCCCAGCGCCACGCCGACGCCATCGATCGCCGCCTGGATCGAGGCCAGCGCCAGATCGAACAACAGACCGCGCGAGGGATCGACGCCCTTCACATTGGCCGCCGTCAACCAGACCTGCCAATCGTCGCGGAAGGTCGAGACGTGTAGCAGCGTGTGGTTCTTCAGGTCGGACGGCTTGCGCAAAGCCTTGACGCCCTTGAGCAGCGCGGGCGCGCAGACCGGGAAGATGTCCTCGGCGACCAGGAACTCCGCCTGCAGCCCGCCCCAGTGACCGCGGCCGTAGCGGATACCGACATCGATGTCGTCGCGGCCGAAATCGACCAGCGCCGTGCTGGTCGAGATGCGCACGTCGATGTCGGGATGCTTCTGCTGGAAACCGCCCAGGCGCGGCACCAGCCACTTGGTGGCGAACGACGCGGTGGTCGTGACGGTGAGCGGGCCCGAGGCGTCCTTCTGCAGCAGGCGCTCGGTCGCTTCGTGCAGCAGATCGAAGGCCTGGCGGATACCCGGCAGGTAAGCTTGGCCCGCTTCGCTCAAGAGCAGCGCGCGGTTGCGGCGGATGAAGAGCTTCAGGCCGAGACGATCCTCGAGCCCGCGGATCTGATGGCTGATCGCCGCCTGCGTGACGTTGAGCTCGCCGGCCGCCTCGGTGAAGGAGAGATGCCGCGCGGCTGCCTCGAAGGCACGCAGCCCGTTCAGTGATGGTAGCGCTCGACGCATCGGGGGATCCCCAAATTCATGAGATTCGCTCATCTATGATGGACGAGTCGTCGTTTGTAAAGACACCTCGCCGAGCGCAGATTTGGCGCATCAAAGAGCAACCAAGGAGGTCGCTATGACCGCCGTCCGCAGCATCAACCCGCGTGATCCCGCGCAAACCGATCTCATCCGATATTTCGACCGTAACCTGGTCACCACTGGCACGATCGATCGCCTCGCCATCGAGGCCAGGGCGCACGAGGCGAGGGCGGCCGCGATCGGCGAGTTCATCGGCGCGGGCGTCGCCTGGCTGCGGCGGCGCGTGACGCACCTGCGTGAAACCAGGTCACCGGCGGCCCACCTCCACGTCGAGAGCCGCGTCCAGTTCTGAACCGTGACGCCGCTCCCACCACCCGAATTCGCAGGAGACTTCCATGACCATCTTCACTGTCGCCGATCTGCGCGACCACCCCGCCGAGAGCATCCTCGAGCGCGCGTCCCGCACTCTCACCCTGTGGGGCAAGCGGGCTCGTGAGCGGACAGAGCTCACCAAGATCACCGCCCGCGACGCGCGCGACCTCGGTCTCGACCCGGGCATCCTCGCCTTCGAGGCGAGCAAGCCTTTCTGGCGGGCCTGACGCGCCCCACGGCGTCCCCGCTAACCCCGCCGGCGACCGGTCGCTCCCACCGGTCGCCGGTATCGTTTTGGTGAACTGAGAGGTGCTTACGCCCGCGCCTTGCAGACGCGAAAGCCGACTTGGCCGGTGTAGTCGACCGGCGGCGGCACCTGCGAGACCGAGGTGACCTTGGGGCTCAGCGACCAGTCGAGCGCGCGGCTGGCACGATCGCAGAACTGTCGGTCGGCGCTCATCTGCACGGCGGCCTGGTTGGCCATATCGGTGTTCAGCACGTCGAAGTTCTTGCCGCGGCGCGCCGCGATCTGGCGCACCGCGCGGGCGTTCTCGGCGTATTCCGGGTTGTAGCGCTGGACGAACTGGTTGTACTTCGCCTCGAGCAGCCGCTTGCGCTGGGAATCGAGGCAGGTCAGCGTCGCGGTCGCCAGCGAATTCTGCAAGATGCGCGCGCGCACCGCGTTGTGCTCGGTTTCGTCGAGGCATCCGGCGCCCGGCCCGGTATTGGCCTGGGTCTGCGCCGCGACCGTGGCGTAGTTCGGCGACGGCTCGTAACTCGCCGTCGTCTGGCAGGCGGCCATGGCCAGCACGGCCACGACGACCAGCGGCCGCGCCCCAAGGCGCGTCCCATTCGTCCTCGTCATCGTCGATCCCCTACGCGCGCCACGCGGCGGTCAAACCACCGAGCTGATCCACTGCATCAGGCGCTGCTTGGGCTCGGCGCCGATCTTGGTCGCCGCGACCTGGCCGTTCTTGAACACCAGCAGGGTGGGAATCGAGCGCACGCCGTACTTCGACGGCGCCATCGGGTTCTCGTCGATGTTGACCTTGACCACCTTGAGCTTGCCCTCAAGCTCGCCGGAGATCTCCTCAAGCGACGGGCCGATCAGTTTGCAGGGGCCGCACCACTCGGCCCAGAAATCCACCAGCACGGGCTGGTCCGACTTCAGGACCTCCTGCTCGAAGGTCGCGTCGCTGGCCTTGATGGTCGCCATGGGAAACTCCGGTTGAACGAGGTCGGAATCTAGGAAGGCGCCATAAGGGGGTCAAGCCAAGGCCCGCACAAGAGGAATTCAGGCCGGCATGAGCGCGGCGTCGAGCAAGCCGGCCGGCACCTCCATCAGCCGCGGCCCGTCGGTCCACAGCAGAAAGCCGCGCACCGGGCGGTCGGGATACAGGCCGGCGAGCAACGCCCGATAGAGTGCGAGCTGGCGGCGGTAGATACGCGACACGTCCTCGACGCGCTGGGGCGGTGGGCGGTTGGTCTTGATGTCGGCGAACAGCACGGCGTCGGCGGTGATCGCCAACCGGTCGATCTGGCCGCTGATCGCCACCCGCCCGGACGGCGTCTCGACCATGCCGACCACCGGCACCTCGGCGCGCGAGCCGTGCGAGAAGAGCGCGGCGGCGTCCGTCAGAGCCAGGGCCGCCACCGCCTCGTCGGCCCAGCCGGCGCGCACGGCGGCGTCGAGATCGGCCGCCTCGCGCGCCAGCCAGGACTTGGCGAAGGAAGGCCGCGCGGCCACCGCCACGTCGGGCAGGCGCTGCAACAGGCGGTGCAGCAGGGTGCCGCGCCGGAACCGGCCGGCCTGGGGCGACAGTGCGGCCGGCTCGGCCCAGCCGCCCTGCGCGGCACGCGCGGCGCCGATATCCTCGTCGTCGGGGCGCGAAGGCATCAGCGGCCGTGGCGGCACCGTCTCGGCCGGCGCAGGGCTAAGCGCCCAGGCCGGCAGCGCACGGCTGGGCGGCGGCGGGGCGGGCGGCAGGGGGGCATCGGCTGAATGACCGCGGGTTAGGCGCAGGCCGGTGGCGGTCGACGATGTTGCGAATGAGACTGGTTCGCCAATAGCGCTCAACCCGGCCTCGACCAGGCCGTGCCAGTTGCCCTGACGCGGCGGCCGCTTGCCGTGGAAGCCGCCGATGTAGAGCCGCTCGCCGGCGCGCGTCATCGCCACGTAGAGCAGCCGGTGATGCTCCTCGCGCTGACGGCGCGCCAGGTCGGTCTTCAGAGTGTCGATGGTCGGCACGCGGGTCTCGGCAGCGCGGAACGCCCACAGTGGCGGCCCACCCGGCACCCACAGCACGCGCTCGCGATCGTCGATCGCCGAGCTCGTGTCCGGCAGGTAGACAATCGGCGCCTGCAACCCCTTGGCGGCGTGCACGGTGAGGATCCGCACCTCGCGGCGACGCAACCCGTCGAGGTCGCGCTTGATCTCGCCGCCCTCGGTCTCGATGTGGTGCAGGAAGCCCTGCAGGGAGCCATGGCCGGCGGTCGACCACGCCAGCGCCTGCGCCAGGAACTCGTCGATCGGATCGAGCGCGTCGGGCCCCAGCCTTTCGAGCAGCGCGCGCCGGCCACCCTCCGGCCCGAGGATGCGCGCGTAGAAAGCGTAGGGCGGCAGGAAATCGGTGCGGGCGAAGACCGCCGACAGTCGGCCATGGGCGTCGACGAACGGCGCCTCGCCCTTCGCGGCGCGCGCGCGCAGCGCGCCCCACAGATCGCCTTCGCGACCATGCGCCAGAGTGAACAGCGCCGCCTCGTCGAGGCCGATCAGCGGCCCCTTCAGGACGCAGGCCAAGGTCAGATCGTCGGTCGGCAACAGCGCCGCGCGGCCCAGCGCCACCAGGTCGCGCACGCCCAGATCGTCGAACAGGCTCAGCCGGTCGCGCCCGGCGACGTCGATGCCGCGCGCCTTGAGCTCGCCGATCAGCTCGCCGACGAAGACGTTGCGCTTGCGCACCAGCACCATGATGTCGCCGGCGTCGATCAGCCTGCCATCGGCCAACCGCTCGCGGCCGATCAGCGACTCGCAATGCGCCGCCACCAGCCGCGCCATGCGTCGTGCCGGCGGCACGGCGTCGGTCTCACCATCGGGACCGCACAAGGGCCACAGCTCGACCAGCCCGGGCTCGCCTTCGCGCGTCGCGAGATGCTCGATCGCACCCTCCTCGCCGACGCCCTCGCTGGCCGGCAGGTCGGCCGCGAACACCGCGTCGACCGCCGCCAGCACGGCCTCGGTCGAGCGGAACGAGGCGGTCAGGCCCACGGCGCCGAAGCGCCGGCCCACCAGGCGCGCCGCTTCGTCAAAGTGCGCGCGCATCTCCATCAGCTTGCGCGGATCGGCGCGCTGGAAGCTGAAGATCGACTGCTTGGCGTCGCCGACCGCGAATACCGTGCGCGCCTGCGACACGACGCTGGCGTCGCTGAAGAATTCAGCCGTGAGCGCGCGCACGATGTCCCATTGATCGGGATTGGTGTCCTGCGCCTCGTCGACCAGCACATGATCGATGCCGCCATCGAGCTTGTAGAGCACCCAGGCGGCGGCGCGATCGCCTGAAAGCAGGCGCCGCACGCTGAGGATGAGATCGTCGTAGTCGAGCGCCGCACGCGCGCGCTTGGCGGCCTCGTAACGGTCGGCCATGTCGAGCGCCAACCGCAGCAACGCGCCGCTCATGTCGGCCAGCACCGCCGCGCGTCGCCGCTCCTCGGCGGCGATCAGCCGCGCCGCCTCGCGCCCGATCGTCGGCACGAGTCCAGGATTGGCGTCGCGCCACTTCTTGGTTGGCGCGTCCTTGCGCGGCTCGTCCTTGGCCGTGAGGAAGGCGGCGCGATACTGGGGCCATAGCCGGCGCGCCTCGGCCTCGCCGCCCTCGCCGCGTTCGAGCCAGGCCTTGATGCCGTCGGCCATGGCGTCGTTCTTCGCGCCCGGCGCGCGCGCCAGGCCCTCGACGATGTCGTACAGCGTCGATGCCATCGCATCCGTCTCGGCCCACGTCGCCGAGAGCACGGCCTGTTCGTCGTCGCCATCGCCGAGGCCCAGCCCCTCGCGCAGCGCCGCGATCACCACCTCGACATCGTCGCCCAGCACCGCCAGCCGGCCGCGCTCGCGCAGCAGCCCATCGAGCGCCGTGGCGTAGTCGGCCTCGCTGACGCGGCGCGCGACGGTGTCGAGGGCGGCGACCAGCGCGGCATCTTCGCCGCGCGCGATGGCGGCGATCTGCGCGTCGCGCGCCTGGTCGAGCAGCTGGCGCGCCTCGGTCTCGTCGAGCACCTTGGCGTTGGGCGCCACGCCGGCCTCGAGCGGAAAGCGCGCCAGCAGCCACTGCGCGAAGGCGTGGATGGTGAGGATATGCACGCCGCCGGGCGCATCGAGCACATGCGCGAAAAGCTGGCGCGCGCGCCGCAGCGTCGCCGAATCGGGCGATGGCACCGCGAGCTTGGCGAGCTCCGCCGAGAGCGCCGTGTCGCTCATCAGGGTCCAGCGCCCCAGCCGCCCGGCGAGCCGATTGCGCATCTCCGCCGCCGCGGCGCGCGTGAAGGTCAGGCACAGGATGCGCTGCGGCGCGGCGCCGCCCAGCAGCAGGCGCAGGATGCGGTTGGTCAGCACATGCGTCTTGCCGGTGCCGGCATTGGCCATCACCCAGGTCGACCGATCCGGGTCGATCGCCAGACGCTGCTGCGCGTCGGCGGTGGCGCGCACGGCGCTCACGAGGGCTCCTCCTCGTCGGCGTCGACGCGCGTCGCCCATTCGTCGATGCGCTCGAGATGCGCGTAGTCGTTGAACACCGGCGCGTAGGCCGGCTGCGGGATCGCGACATAGGCCGCGCCGTCCCTGTAGAAGGCGTCGATCATCTCGCCCAGCACGCGCTCGGTCTCGCCGATCACCGCCGCCGGGTCCTTCACCGCGACGGCGCGTTGCGCGTCGCCGCCGCCGGTGCGCCAGTGGCTGAGCGCGATGTCGTCGCCGGCTTTGTCGCCGTAGCCGCCGGCGCGCGCGATCAGGGCTTCGATGGCGAGCTGTGGCGCGTAGACGGCCTCGATCTCGTCGCGCGTCGGGATGCGGCCGGTCTTGTAGTCGATGATCTCCCAGGCCGAGCCGTTGCGATCGATGCGATCGGCCTTGGCGTGGATCGTCACCGGGCCGATACGCCGCTCGCCGCGCTTCTCCAGCGCATAGGCGCGCCATCCCTCGGCGCGGCGCTGGCGCTCGAAATCGCAGAACCAACCCGCCAGGCGCTCGAAGCGCGGCCACCAGAAGGCGCGATCGGCCGGCCGCGTCAGCAGCGGCCCCAGCGTCTTGCGGCCCAGCTCGATCAGTCTGGCCTCGGCGTCGTCGGGCAGCTCGTTCGGCCAGGCCAGCACGAAGGCCTCCAGCGCGTCATGGATCGCCGTGCCGCGCTCGGCCGCGCCGTAGGGCTGCTCAAGCGGATCGAGCGGCTCGAGGTTCAGGATGAAGCGCGCGTAGAGGCCGTAGGGATCGCGCCGCCACTGCTCGATCGCGCTCGCCGACAGACGCGTTGGCCGGGTCGCGATCGGAGGGCTGTAGGCCGGCCGCACCGGCGTGGCGCGGCCCACGGCGGCGTCGAGCTCGAGCGCCCAATCAAGATAGGCCAGCCCGGCCGCGACATAGGCCGGCGGCTTGACGTTCTTGTCCTGCGCATCGTAGCCCAGCCGCGCATCGAGCCGCGCCAGCCAGCGCGCCGGCACGGTGGGCGTGCCGTTGACACGATTGCTGCGCACCAGGAAGACCTCGTCGGCGGCGAAGGCCTGCGCGAAGTCGTGTGCGGCCTGGCCGATGCGCAGCTCCGGCTGCGGCAGGCCGAGCGCGCCGCGCATCGGCCGGTTGAGCCACGGTCCGGTGTCGACCGTCGCCGGCCACGTTCCTTCGTTCAGCCCGCCGAGCACGACGCGATCGGCGCGCTGCAAGCGCGCTTCGAGCGGTCCCAAGATCGCCAGGCGCGGATGCCGCCCATATCGCGGCCGCACGACCACGCCGGCGAGCAGCTCGTCGAGCAGATCGGGGAACTGCGCCAGCGTGATCGGCGGCAGCGCGTCGCCCTCGTCGCGCCGCACCGCGATCATGCGCGCCAGCGCCTCGCCGGCATCGCCGCGCCACATCGTCGCCGCGCCGGGCTGTGCATCGGTGGCGGCCAGCGCTTCGAGCGCCTGGGCCATCGACGTGAGCCACGCCGATACCGGATGCGCCACGCTCTCGCCCAACGTCGACAGCGGCGCACAGGCCCGATCGAGCGCCCCCAGCAGCTCGTCGAGCGCGCCGCGTCGCGCGACGTCGCCACCCGCCACCAATTCGCGCAACGTGCCGAGACCGGGCGCAGGCTTCGGGCCGCGTAGCACGCCGGCGTCGAGAAGGTGTGCGCGCTGCCGGCAAGCGTCGCGCGTCATGCCCAGCGCGACGAAGGGATGCTGCAGCACCGACAGCGTGGCCACCGGCGCGAAGCCCTCGGCCATCATCGCCACCAGCAGCCGCGCCAGCGCCGCCGGTGGCGTCTCGGCCAGCGGCACGCCGGCCGAATCGTCAATGTCGATGTTCCAGCGCTCCAACTCGGCGGCAACGCGCCGCGCCAGGCCGCGGTCGGGTGTCACCAGCGCCGCCGTGCGCTCCGGTGTTTCCAGGGTCTCGCGCAGCGCCAAGGCGATGGCGACGGCCTCGGCCTGCTCGGTCGGGCAATCGATGCGCGTGACTTTCGCCAACGCGCTGTCGGCATCGGTCATGCCACCAATCCAACGATCCGTCGTCGCCGCCGGCCGCATCGACTCCGACAGCAACGCGGCGCGTGCCGCGGAGTGATCGTCGATTCCTGGCCAGGGCCTCACCTCGTGCCGCTGCCGATCGAGGCTGGTCAGCAGTTCGCGCAACGCGAACTGCGGATGCGTCTCGTCGAGCGCCGCCCAGCCGTCTTCGTCCAGGTCGAGGTCGAGTCCAGGCAGCACGACGCAACCCAACGGCAGCTCCGCGATCGCCGCCAGCAACTCGCGGGTCGCCGGCTGGGTGCCGGTCGAACCGGCGGCGATCACCGCGTGCGCCGGCGGATGCGCGCGCCACTGCGCCGCCTGGGCGCGCAGCGCCTTGCTGCGTCGCTCGACGGGATCCATCGCGCCCAGCCGGGCCAGCTCCGCCGGCCAGCGCGTGCGCAGGATGCCGAGGAATTCGAGGGTGCCGCGCCAGTGGTCGGCGTAGTCGTCGGCCACCAGACCCGACAGAGCATCGAGCGACACGCCGGCGATCTGCAGCTCGTCGAGCAGACCCGCCAGTTCGCGCGCGAGGCGCAGCGCCTGCGCCGGCGAGAACGACGACGCCTCGAGGCCGGCGAGGCTCGGCCCCTCCTCCAGCACCAGGCGCGTCAGCAGCGCCTCACGCCGCTCCGTGGCGACAGCCGGCGGCAGATCCTCGATCCGCTCGACATCCTCACCCAGCGCCGGCGCGGCGGCGATCGCGAGCTCGTCGTCGTCGATATCGCCGATCGGCCGGATGCGCGGCAGCAGCAGCGGCTGGCCGTCGGTCGCGCGCAGGAAGGCGTCGCGCAGCGCGCGCACGGCGCGGCGATTGGGCAACAGCACCAGCGCGTCGGCGAAAGCCAGCCTGTCCCCGCCATAGGCGTCGAGCAGGCCGGCCGCCAGGGCGTCGACAAAGGCATGGCGCGGCGGGATATGGAACAGGCCGCGCACCGTGCCTACTCCATCGCCCGACGCGGCGCGCCGCCGCTGGTGAACCACGCCCGCGTCTCGGCCAGCGCCTGCGGCGTGCCGACATGGAAGAACTCGCCGTCGTGGCGCATGCCGTAGAGCCGGCCGCGCGCCTCGGCCTCGTTCCACAGCTTCAGTTGCGAGAAAGCGCCCGCCGGCGCGCCCTCGAACAGCCGACGATCGCACAGGGTGACGCCGGCAAAGACGAAGGGCGCCACGCCGACGCGACCGCGCCAGCGCGCACGACCGTCGGGGGTGAGATGATAGTCGCCCATCGCGTGGCTCTCATAGGCGTGTGCCGTGATCGTGGAGTGCAGCAGCAGCAGCGCGTCCATGCGCCCAGCATCCCATTGCGCCGCCAGCCGCGCCAGCATCGGCGTGCGCCCGTCGAGCCAGAACGTGTCGGCGTTGACGGTGAAGAACGGCTCGTCGCCGAAATGCGCCAGCGCCTTGACGACGCCGCCGCCGGTATCGAGTAGCGTGTCCTCGGGCGACAGCACGATGCGCGGCGTCGTCCGGGAGGCGAGGTGCTTCGCGAGCATGTCGCCGAGGTAATGCGTGTTGACGACGCAGGTCTCGACGCCGGCGGCGGCCAGCGAGTCCAGTGCGCGGTCGATCAGCGTGCGGCCGGCGATCTCGATCATCGGCTTGGGCATGCTATCGGTAATCGGCCGCATGCGCTGGCCCAACCCGGCCGCCAGCACCATCGCACGCCGCGGCATCGCGCTCATGTCGGGATGCCGCGACGGTCAGGCGGAATGTGCGCGTCGATCCAGTGTCGCAACGGCGCCATCGCCTCGTGCTTCAGCGATCGTTCCAGCAAACGCCAGACGCGCGGCAGGTGCGGCAGGTAGGTCGGCTTGCCATCGCGGCGCAGCAGGCGGACGAACAGCCCGACGACGCGGGCATGGCGCTGCGCACCGAGAATCGCGAAGGCGGCCATGAAGCCCTGACGGTCGGCCACGCCGGCGCGTTCGAGGTAGTGCTCGATCATCGCCGCGCGCAATTCGTCGGCGATGTCGCGCCGCGCGTCCTCGACCAACGACATCAGGTCGTAGGCGGGATGGCCGGTGGTCGCGTCCTGGAAATCGAGCAGGCCGCAGGCGCGCACGCCGGGCCGATCGCGCAGCCACAGCAGATTGTCCTGGTGATAGTCGCGCAGCACGAGAGTCGTGGGCGACGACGGCAATGCGCGCAGGCTCTCGCGCCACGCCGCGCGATAGGCGTCGAGCTCCGCTGCCGAAGCCGGCCGACCGGCGACCTCGGGCAGGTACCATTCCGGCAGCAGCATCGCCGCGTCGATCAGCGGCTCGCCGTCGTAGCGCGCCAGCCCGGGCAGGATGGCGGCGGCGCCCTGCGCGGCGAGATGCACCAGCACATCGGTGGCCAGCGTGTACATCGCCCGCTCGTCGCGCGCGTCGCGCCCCGCGTTGAACCAGCTTGCATAGGTCGAATCGCCGAGGTCCTCCTCCAGGAGGAAGCCGCCCGCCTCGTCGACAGCGAGGATCTCCGGCGCGCTCAGGCCGAGCGCGCGCAGATGACGCGCCAGGCGCACGAAGGGGCGCACATCCTCCTGCGGTGGCGGTGCGTCCATGACCACGGCGGTCCGGTCGCCACGCGTCAGCCGGTAATAGGTGCGGAACGAGGCGTCACCGGCCAGCAGTGATTCCCGCGCCTCGCCCCAACCATTCGCCACGACGAAGACGCGCCGCGCCGACGCACGGTCAGCCATGCGCGACCTCGCCCACGAGCGTCGCCAGACGGTCAGCCCAAGAAGGATGCGCCGTCAGAGTCGCCAGGCGCGCCTCGCCCTCGGTGATGCGCAACGTCACGTCGAGCCGCGTCGCCGGCAACAACGGACCGATGCGCTCCGGCCACTCGATCAGGCTGATGCCGTCGGACAGCGCCTCCTCGAAGCCCAGCTCCCAGACCTGCTCCGGCGCGTCGAGGCGATAGAGGTCGAAGTGCCAGATCGGCCCGCGCGACGTGTCGTAGGTCTCGGCCAGGGTGAAGGTCCGGCTGGGCACGGTCAGCGACTCATCGCCAGCGGCTGCGCGAATGATCGCGCGCGCCAGCTCGGTCTTGCCCGCACCCAGCTCGCCATGCAGCGCCACGACGTCGCCAACGGCCAATCGACGCGACAACGCCGCACCCAGCCGCCGGGTGGCGGCGAGGTCGGACAGCGCCAGGTTGACGATCGTTGACGAGGGGCCGGACACACCGGCCGATTTAACACGAAGAGGCGCCGCCGGGGCGACGCCTCTTCTGTGGATCAGTAACTTCCCTTCTCCC